>JAEXTI010000447.1 GCA_023406965.1 Chloroflexota bacterium | reverse complement strand
AAACAGCTTCTATTGAAGTGGATTTGCCTCCAAATTCGTGATGGGGCATCCAATCAGCAAGTTCTTGATTGCTCGGCCCCGGCACTGCCCGTTTTGAGCGCCAATTGTTAAATCTGCAAAACTACTGCTTTTAACTTAATTGTACGATTTTTAGAATATTGGATGTGATAACTACTAACAAAAGCATCAACATCAGACGAGGCTTCCCTGCGCAGGGACTGGGCAGCCGCGACCCGCTCTGCCAGCGTCTCGATGCGTGCCACGATGCGGCGCTGCTCGTCCAACGGAGGTAGTGGAATTTCCATGGAAAGGAAAAAGAACTCTTTAAAACGGTTGCGACTTGCTTTGGTTGTGCCTGTACAATATTTTTCGACTTCTTGCCAAATAATTGGACGAGAAAAATAAAGTTGTAGAAATTTCGGATCCAATTTTTCGGTGTTTATTAGAAAAGACGGGAATTCATCTGAGACAAAACATTGATCTAGTTCCTGAGGCACAATTCCAAAAGCGCCACGCCATGCAAACAGGCGACTGTAAATAAAATCTCCTTCGCGAACAAGATTCAAGGTGTTAGCTGAGATAGAATTGCCAATTTTTTCTTCTCGGAAGAATGCGCCTCGGCTCTCGAGACGCACACCCAAAAGTTTATAAGTTTTATCTGGAGAAACAATAACCCTTTCCTCTTTTTGCTTAACGAGATCACTAATTCTGTACCTAATCCAATCCTCCACCTTCACACCCCCTCGCCGAGCAGGCGCTCAATTTCTTCCATGATCGCAGCGATCTGGCGCTCTTTGGCGGCGATGCTCCGCACCAGATCCTCCGGCGGCAGGTGCTCCAGGTCGGCGGCTTTGTGGGGGTTCTTGACATCCAGGTTGACGCTTTGCAGGCTGCCGCTTCCGTCGTATTTGAGCAGATCGCCGGCCGGCACCTGCCAGGCGCGTTCGTTCTCTTCTCTATTCTGCCACCACTCCAACAGTGGGGCAAATTCTTCAAAGGCCATCGGGCGGGTCTTGGTGTAGTTCTTGACTCCCTCCGGCAGAGGCTGTTCATAATACCACACGGAGCCGGTCGGCAGTCCGGCGTTGAAGAAGAGCAGGTTGGTGGGGATACTGGTGTAGGGTGCGAAGACGCCATTGGGCAGACGCACAACCGTGTGCAGGTTGAAGTTCTTGAGCAGGTCTTCCTTGATGCGCGCGGCGATGCCGTCGCCAAAGAGCGTCCCATTCGGGACGACCACCGCCGCCCGGCCCCCGGCGCGGCGCAGCTTGCGCATGATCAACTGCAGAAAGAGCAGCGCGGTCTCGCTGGTCTGGCGGTCGGCGGGGAAATTGGACAAGATCTTGACCTCTTCTTCACCGCCAAAGGGCGGGTTGGTCAGGATCACGTCCACGCGCTGCGCGTCGCCGATCTCGCCCAACTTGACCGTCAGAGAATTACCGTAGTCAATCTGGGGGAATTCAAGTCCGTGCAGCAGCAGATTCATCTGGCAAAGCAGGTAGGGCAGCGGTTTTGCTTCCCCGCCCAGCAAACTGCCTCGCTGCAATGTGGCTTGTTTCTCCACCGTGGTGGCTTGTTTACGCATGTGCTCGAACGACTCCACCAGGAAACCGCCCGTGCCGCAGGCCGGGTCGAGTACGGTCTCGCCGATCTTTGGATCAACGGCAGCGACCATGAATCGCACCACCGCGCGCGGGGTGTAGAACTCGCCGCTGTCACCGGACGCGTCACGCATCTCTTTGAGCATGCTTTCGTACAGCGCACTGAGAGTGTGGATCTCGGCGCTGGCGGTGAAGTTGATCTGGTCGATGCGGTTGAGCACATCCCGCAGCAGGTAGCCGCTGACCATGCGGTTGAGCGTACCCTCGAATACATGCGCAATCACATCGCGCCGGTCGCCTCCGTTCGCGCCGCGCAGCCCTTTGAGATAGGCAAACAGCCCTTTGCCCTTTCTCCCACCCGGCAGGTTCACCTCGTCTGCTGTGATGAACTGCACCAAATCGTCGCCGGTCAGGCCCTGTTCCTGGACAACCCAATCACGCCATCGGTAAGGTGCTTCGATCGCCGGGCGGAAGACCTCGCCCGCCAGGATGGCTTCCTCTTCGCGCACTCTCTCGCTGTCATCGATGAATTTGAGGAACAGGATCCAGGTCAGTTGGGGCAGGCGGTCGCTGTCGCCCGACAGGCCGCGGTCCTTGCGCATAATGTCGCGGGCGGCTTTGATCACGGAGGAAAGCTGCGCCGGGGTGGTTTGCGCGGCTGGGGTTAGTTTACGAGGTGGCATTGAGGGTAACTCCAGTTGGATTGTCACAACGACAGTAAGGTAATCCGATTGTTAACTTTTTTATAATCATGCAGTAAAACCATAACCTGCGCAAAGAACTTCTCAAAGGATGCCAATGTATAAATGAGGTCCCCACGGTATGGATCGTCCAGATTGACCAGGTCATGAGCGTGCATGATCTGATTGCGAAGGTCGCAGGTACCAGTTTGAACCTCGATCACTTTCCGATGACCGGCTAGCTCGAGCAAATCTGACAGGTAAAAGCATTCAAAAGGCGCCAGTTTTTCATGATCGGCTTTGTGATTTTCATAGCCTTTTTTTCTCCTCTTATAGAAATTCTTTTCATCCCCCGAGCAGGTATCGATCCTATCCTGGTAATAATCGAGCATGTCCTGGTTACTGAGCTTGTTGACGCAGAAAAGCTTTCGTAAAGATCGCTCATAAGCGGAGAGCAGGTTAAAAAGGTAGCTGTGGACCGTCGGTCGGTTATAGTCACAGAAGTGGACAACCCCCGTCAACTGGTTGTTTGCCACAACGAAGAGAAGATAGTAAGTGCGAAATTTTTCGAGTAGAGATGGATCAAAGATGGGCATTTTGCAATCCACGATTCTTTCAGGCGGTACTTCTTTTTCCTCAAAACCGGTGCTATTCCTTTGAAAGAACCTGTTCGGATCGGTTAGAGACGGCAAGCAATCAATGTCACGTTGCTGGCAAAAGCCAAGACAACCATCCTTGACGTCTGGATCATAATAGATCAGGTCGGTCGTTTGGATATCAGAGAAAAGAACAGGTTGGATATGCATTCTATTTCTCCTTAAACGGCGTAAAGCATATTCTGCAGGCTCTGCATCGTATCACGCAGTCTCTCTGCGCCGCCAAATTGACGGCTGATTTCAATCAGGGTACCGTGTTGGACCAATGGGGGCAGCTTGAAAATATCCGGCATCTTGAATTCGGTCACCCCCGCGTCGATATATTTATCCAGGATCTCCTCCAGAATCTGCCTGGCTTCGGGAGTGAATTTCTCAAAGAAGGCGCGCTCCTCGCGGCGCAGGCGGTCGCAGCGCTCGCGCCGGGTGAAGATCGGCGATTGGAAGGCCACATGGCAGACCAGATCAAATGGATCGGCCTCGGGCTGTCCCAGCAGTTCGCCCAGGTACTCGAAGGATACGCCCTTTTCCTCCAGGGCGGCGATCACCGCTGCGCGCTGGCCGGCGTCGGCCCACTTCTGGCGCAGCGCCGCCGCGGTGGTGTACATGCGCTGGACGGTGCTGGCGGCGTACTGCGTGTACGAGACCGACCGCAACCGGCTTCCGTCCGGGTCCAGTTCGTAGACCACGTTGGCGACGATTTCCACCTGGGCGCCTTCGACGATAAATTTCCTGCTGCCGTAGGGATCTTTGGATTTATCTTTGATTTCTACCGGCTGCTCACCCTCTTCCCCATCACTTTCCTCCGGCTGGGTGATCCGTTCGCTGCCCGGCAGGATTTCACCCGCGGCATCGATCTCCTCCTGCGTGGCCAGGGCCGGCATGCCGTCAAATTCGGGATCGGAAAAACGCTCAATTGCGCTGCCGGTGTAATCGATGATGTCGAACCACAGCTTGCCGTAGTCGTCGCGCACGCGCGTACCGCGCCCAATGATCTGCTTGAACTCCACCATCGAGTTGACCGTGCGCGCAATCACGATCAGGCGGCAGGTGGGCACGTCCACGCCGGTGCTCAGCAGCTGCGAAGTGGTCACCAGCGCCGGCGTCTTGCTCTCTACGTCGCTGAATTTGCTCAAGTAGCCTTTACCGATATCGCCGTCGTTGGCAGTAATGCGCACCACGTAATCCGGGTACTGGGCCGCCAGGTCGTGGTTGAGCTTGGCCAGCTCCACCATCATGTTGGCGGCATGGTCCTGGTCCACGCAGAAGATGATGGTTTTTGCAAAACGGTCTCCGGTCTTTTTGAGGAAGTTGGTCAGGTGCCTGGCCATCGCCCTGGTGCGTTCTTTGAGGATGATATCGCGCTCGAATTCGGGCGTTTTATACACCTTGTCCGGAATCTCGCGCCCCAGCTTATCCAGCTGCCCTCGCTCCGGGCGGTAGCCATCCAGGTCGACGTTGGTTACCACGCGGTGCACGCGGTAGGGAGCCAGGAAGCCGTCCTCGATCCCCTGCTTCAGACTGTAGATATACAGCGGATTGCCAAAATAAGCGTAGCTGTCGCGGTTCTCCTCGCGCATGGGCGTGGCAGTCATGCCCAACTGAACCGCGTCGTGGAAGTAGTTGAGGATCTCGCGCCAATTACTTTCTTCCTTGGCTGACCCGCGATGGCACTCGTCGACGATGATCAAGTCGAAGAAGTCAGCCGGATATTCTCGGTACAGGCCGGGGTTCCATTGATCGCCGTCCACCGCCTGGTAAATGGCAAAGTACATATCGTGGGCCAGGTTGGCCTCATGCTGGATCTTCCAGCGGGCGTCGCCAAAAACGGCAAAGTCTTTGCTGTAGGGATCGTCCACCAGGAAGTTGCGGTCTGCCAGGAAGAGGATTTTGGGCCGGCGGCCGGGGCGGCTCTGGCGGTTCCAGCGCGAACTCCAAAACTTCCAGGCGATCTGCGATGCAATCGAGGTTTTTCCGGTGCCGGTGGCCAGGGTCAGCAGCAGGCGTTTCTGCCCGGATAAGATGGACGCGACCGCGCGGTTGATGGCGATCTCCTGGTAATAGCGCAGCTGCTTGTTGGTGCGGGCCGGGGTGAGCAGCTGCTCCGCCTGCGCAGCAGGCACCGGATTCAGGCGCTGCCACAATTCATCCGGGGAAGGGAAGGTGCTCAACTCGCGCAATTCGCCGGTATGCGCATCGAACTCCAGGATGTCATGCCCGTTGCTGGCATAGGCAAAACGCAGGCCCAGCGTTTGGGCATAATCCTTAGCCTGGGGCAGCCCGTCTGCGGCGTGGTGGATATCTTCCTTGGCTTCTACCACTGCCAGGGGAAAATCGCGCCGGTAGTACAGCAGATAATCCACCCGTTTCTGCACCTTGCGAGTCGCATGTTTCCCGGCGGGCACAATTCGCCCGTGCGTAAAGGTCACCTGCTCGCGGATCTGGTCGGTATCTTGCCAGCCAACCTCGTGCAACTGTGGGGTAATGTATTTTCGACAGGTGTCCGCTTCGCTCATACTGTTTTCCTGCGACGGAATTGAACTCCTATAAATTATAGATGAAGTTCACCGATCGTGCAGGATCTGCCAGCCCAATCCCATCCCGAAGCCCAAACTACTCCGAATGCCACGGGATTCAAGGCGCGAGTTAGTGCAACGGCTCCGTGCAAGAAACTGCGCTACTTTCGCTATAATAGACTCGATACACTTAATGCTGACGTACAAGCTAAAAGAAGCAAAGGTTGGTAAAAGCAACTAGAGGAACCATGGAAGAAATCGAGGATATGATTATCGCCATCTTACATGCCTATCCCAACCGGCGCTGGCCCTGCAACATCATTGACCGGGTGTTCCTGGCCATCGAGCAAAACCCTGGGTATCTCAAGCGCTATCACGAGTTCGCCGATGGCGATTACGCCACCACCAACTCGATGATCGGGCGGTACGTGAAAGACTACACCGGGATGAAGACCGTTAAGGAAATGGGCAAACCGTTGTCCAGCCTGATCAAGAACTATACGCTGTTGGAGTAGAGATCACCGAGCATTCTTGTTGATTGGTCTCAGACGGAAAACGTAATCTAAGGTGATTGCCGATTGAATTATTGATTTCTACATCGCTGCCACAATCTTACATCTTTTGGGTAATGGATAAATGGGCCGTAGGACTACCTATTCTTGAAAGGTAGGTGTTAGATGAAACTCTTCGTTGGCATCACTGACTGGGATTGGTTCAAACTCTTGAGTAACCAGTCACACCTGGATGAGGTTAACTTCTGGCAGCCGTCGGGTAAAACTCAATTTCGGGCCCTTGAACCAGGCGAATTGTTCTTATTCAAACTACATAGCCCGAATAACTACATCGTTGGAGGGGGCTTCTTCGCGCACTCAAGCTTGCTGCCAATTTCATTAGCATGGGAGTCTTTCGGCCTGGCCAATGGGGCCAAAGACCTGCCCGAAATGCGCAGGCGAGTCGCAAAATATCGCCGGCAAACAGAGAACCGCCTGGAAGATTACACCCTTGGCTGCATCCTTCTTGAACAACCCTTCTTCCTGCCCAAAGAGTTGTGGATCCCCACTCCCGTGGGGTGGAGCCCCAATATCGTGGTGGGGCGCTCGTACGACCTGATGCAGGAGCCGGGACTTTCGCTATGGCGACAGGTACAATCTGCTGTGCCAATGGCTCCTATGGTCCGCGATGAGCGTGACCGCTACGGGAAACCGGTTCTCATTCTTCCGCGTCTCGGCCAAGGCTCCTTCCGGGTGCTTGTGACCGATGCGTACGAACGGCGCTGTGCAGTCACCAACGAACGCACCCTGCCGGCCCTGGACGCCGCCCACATCAAACCTTATGCTGAACATGGCCCACTTGAAGTGAGCAACGGTATCCTGATGCGGAAAGACCTGCACGCACTATTTGACCGGGGCTACCTGACCATCACGCCAGAATATACGCTCGAGGTCAGCCGAAGAATCAAGGAGGAGTTTGAAAACGGGCGGGAGTATTACCGGCATCATGGCAGTGTAATCAGGCTTCCGGCCAAAGCTGCGTTCCGTCCGTCGACAGAATTCCTAAAATGGCACAATGAAACAGTATATCGAGGATAAGCTCCCCTTGATTGAGGAAAGACTATTATGAAGATTACTGATCCTGTTACGGATAACAGTCAATTATTCCACACCCTCTTGGCCGAACACGCCATCGCCCTTGAGGACCACCCCTTCCTCTGGACCACCCCACCTCCCCTACCCACAGACTTCTCCTTTGATCGCATCGAAGGGATGCTCCTTGGCCTGGCCATCGGCGACTCACTGGGCAACACCACCGAATCCCAGCCCCCGCTTACTCGCAACCAGCGCCATGGCCAGATCGACGATTACCTTCCTAACCAGCACGCAGGATATCGCAAGGTAGGAGTGCCTTCCGACGACACCCAGATGAGCTTCTGGACGCTGGAGGTGTTGCTGGAAGATGGCGGGCTCGATCCCGATCATCTGGCGCAGCGCTTTTGCCAGGAGCAAATCTTTGGCATTGGCAGCAGTGTCCGCGAGTTCATCAGCAAGTACAAGGCCAGCAAAAATTGGCGCACAGCCGGCCCCAATTCCGCCGGCAACGGCGCCTTGATGCGCATCGCCCCCGTGGTGGTGCCGCACCTAAAGCATCCCTCCTGCGGGCTGTGGGCTGACGCAGCCCTGGCCGGGATGGTTACCCACAATGATCAGTCCTCCAACGCTGCCTGCGTGGCCTTCACCGCCATGCTGTGGGATTTGCTATCCATGCAACAACCTCCCGATCCCTCCTGGTGGATGGAACGGTACTGTCAGGTGGCCGAAGCGCTGGAAGGACAGAACACGATCTACTCGCCTCGGATGCCCAACCTGGTTCATCACGGCCCACTGTGGCAGTTCGTCCAACAGGAACTGCCTAAAGCAATGGAGGAAGACTGGTCCACTCTGGAGGCCGGCAACACCTGGGGGTCCGGCGCTTTCCTGCTAGAAACCGTTCCCAGTACCCTGTACATCCTCATGCGGTATGGTCACGACCCTGAACAGGCGCTGGTCAGGGCGGTCAATGACACTTGGGACAACGACACCGTTGCTGCCATCGTCGGAGCAGCCGTGGGTGCGCTACACGGGAAAGATGCCTTGCCCGATCGGTGGGTCAAGAATCTCTTGGGGCGCACGAATGATCACGATAACGGGCATGTGTTTGAACTAATTACCCATACCAATCAGCGGTTCTGGTAATAAATAATCGGACGCGAATTTATTGCTTGAAAAATCCCCTTGTTGTATAGTGATATCAAGTTCTC
Source organism: Chloroflexota bacterium (assembly GCA_023406965.1). Next base: position 50,233 of record JAEXTI010000447.1, on the reverse strand, counting down.
AACAAGGGGAGAAGTATATATGCCCAACACCGACGATCTGCGCAAAGAACTGGAAGAGATCCAACAAGAACTGGAGACGCTCAAAGAAGGCACCCGAGCTCACAAGACTCTGTTGGCAGAAAAGGCTTCCCTTGAAGCCAAACTGATTGGCGCTGGCGCAATCGCGCAGGGACAGGATGCACGGGCAGCCGGCAAGCAGGCGGTAATCGTGGATGGCGATGTCGGTGGGAGCATCAACACCGGCACGGTGAATTACTTTTTTAATCACTATGAAGCCTCTGCTGAGAAAGCGCGACTTGCTAAAGTTGAATTCGAACGCATCCTGCGTGAGTATCTGGCCTGGGTGGTCAAGGCATACGGCAAGGCGCGCCTCTACGGGCTGGAAAGCCTGCCCACCACTCGCGATCAGCCCCGCCGCCAGCTGGCTGACGTGTTCGTGCCGCTCACCTTGCGCCGCTTCTCGCCCCCCAGTCGGGATGAAATTGAAGAAATGGCAAGCGAGTTCAAGGGCGACCCGCTGGCACGGCAACGCGCCTATATGCGGGCCGTCGACAATCACCGTAAGGATGGCGAAGAGATCCAGCTAAAGTTGCTTCTCACCATCCAGGACCGCCTGGCGGTGGTCGGTGGGGCAGGCTGCGGCAAGAGCACGCTAGCAGCTTACCTGGCGGCCAGCCTGGCCCAGGCCGCCTTGAGCGGACGTATAGCTCCGGTTGACCTGCCAAAGCAGCGTAAGCAGCTTCTTCCACTCCTCATCCCGCTGCGATATTACCGCGAATACCAGCGTATTTGCGGAGAAGCACCCGCCGAAAAACTCAAAAAACCGCGCACTGGTAAACTGGCCGGCTTTATCCCCTGGTACCTGATGCGCCGCAGCCCGGCGTTAGAGCTTTCGGAAGATTTCTTTGATCGCCTGTTGCTGGGAGGGGGCTGTCTGTTAATTCTCGATGGTCTGGATGAGGTCGTCAGCCGCTCGGAACGAGGCCAGGTGAAAACCCAGGTTGAAGTCCTCGCCAATGATATCTATCCGGGCAACATGATCCTGGTCACGGCCCGCGAATCAGGCTATCGGGAGGATGCTGTTTTTGGCGACGATTTTGTTCGGCTGGATGTCCAGCCCCTTGATGATAATCAGATCGGGCAGTTGGCGCACAACTGGTGCCAGCAGTTATACCCGGAAGCGGTTGAATCTCAAACCCGTGAGGTCGTCCGCGCCATTCAGGAGATTAATGGGCGTAATGAGTCGCAGGATCTGCCGCGCCTGGTGAACACGCCATTAATGACCACCATGGTGGTGAGCGTCAAGTGGGGCGAAGACGAACTACCGCGTGAACGTGCCAAGCTGTATGAAGCGGCGGTGAAGGTGATCTTGCAGGCGCAGTATCTTGAAAATGACGACTCCCAGAAAGAACTGGTCAATTGGAGTGGCAATTGGGAGGAACAACGCCAGTGGTTGTCTTTCCTGGCGCTCGAAATGCACCGCGGTGGCCGTGATGGAGCTGCCATCCCGGAAGAACGGCTGCATGCCATCTTGAAAACCTATCCCGGCATGGATGAAATCCGCCTGAACAACTTCATCATGGCAGTGCGTTTGCGCGGTGGGTTGTTTGAGGAGCGCGGCGAGCTTTTCCAGTTTGCTCACCTCACCTTCCAGGAATTCTTGGCGGCGCGCCTGCTCGTGCAACAAAGGGAGAAAGGGCTGGCGACGCTGCATCCTTATGTAACGATTCCCTGGTGGCGAGAAGTATGCTTGCTGTTTTACGGTATTGCCCGCGCCGATTACAGCATTTTCTCGAGCGAATATCTCACCTGGCTGGAACAGCTCGAGCCCGAAGAAACTCGCCTGGCCGGGCTGGAACTGGCCGCCGCAGCCATTTTGGAGATCGAGAAACCGGATTCCACCTTGCGCAAAGCTCAAGCTAAAAAACTTTGCCGGGCATTTGAAGGAGCTAGCTTATCCACCACGCCGAACACGCGTGTTAGGGCCGGGAATACGCTCAGCGTGCTGGGCGATCCGCGTTTTGACCCGGAGCGTTGGTTCTTGCCGCGTGGAGAGACGATGGGATTTTTAAAGATCCAGGCGGGTGAATTTATCATGGGAGCCGATCGGTTTAATGATGAGAAACCACGACACGAACTCAACCTGTCTTATGATTATTGGCTGGCGAAATACCCTGTAACTGTTGCACAGTTTCGTGCCTTTGCCACAGCAACGGGCACGGAAAAGGAATATGAGCATGCCTTGCGCCGTTTTGACAATCATCCGGTTAGGAATATTGCCTGGTTCGATGCGATCGCGTATTGTGATTGGTTGACTCCGAAGTTAGTCGTCGCCAGCAAGGACTTTGTAGGGTTAGACCATCCATTTTGGGATGGAATCCGGGAAAACATGCTGCAGGTCACGTTGCCTAGCGAGGCAGAATGGGAGAAAGCGGCGCGGGGCGTATACGGCGGGGAATACCCGTGGAATAATATATTTGACCCCAACCGTGCGAATACCACTGAGACTGATATTTGGAAAACCTCACCGGTTGGTGCTTTCCCCGGCGGGGTCAGCCCGTATGGATTGCTAGATATGAGCGGCAATGTTTGGGAATGGACGCGTAGCTTGCTTCGTCCCTTTCCGTACAATCCCCAAGATGGCCGTGAAAAAGCATATACTGAACAAGAATATCGAGAGTACAATCGGACATTTAGAACAGGACTGAATATCAATTATTGCTTGCGCGGCGGCTCATTCAGTAGCCTTGCCGACTTCGCCCGCTGCGCCTTCCGCCGCGGGGTCGGCCCAGGCTTCGCCGACGGTCTCAACGGCGGGTTTCGTGTGGTAGTATGCTCCCCATTCTTCTCGTCCTGACTCTGCCCGCTGGCGACTCTGGGCTCTGGGGCTCTGAATCCCTGGCCTCTAGGTGTGCAAGACAAAGAAATTTATCAAAGGCAAACCTTCCCCGCACAGCGGGGCCGCGAGTAATTCTTCAGGAGGCAATATGTCATTCGACAAAGCGCATGCACTCATCATCGGCGTCGGCCAATACCAGCTCATGTCCGCGCACAACGTCCCCGTCGCCGCCACGGATGCCGAAGCGGTGGCAGTCGCCCTACAGGATCAGGACCTGTGCGCCTACCCGCCAGAGCAGGTTCAATTGCTGCGCAACCAGGAGACCACCCGCGCGGCAGTTCTCTCTACGCTGGCCGAGATGGGCAAGCAACTCACCGAAGACAACACCCTGTTCCTGTTCTTCGTCGGGCACGGTGTGATGGGCACCGATGGCAATTACTACCTCACCACCCACGACACAAAGCTGGATCACCTCAAGGTGGTTCCGGGCACCGGCATCAGCGAGGAGGATTTCCTCAAAGCCCTCAAAGGGATCAAGGCCAAGCGCCTGCTGGTGGTGATCAACGCCTGTCATTCGGGCAACCTCTCGCCGCAAAGCCTGGGCGCCGAAGCGGAAGCCCTCGGCAGCCAACCTCCACCCGAAAAGCTGACCACTGCCGTGCTGGGCACCGGTGAGGGGCGCATTGTCATCACCGCCTGCCGCCCGGAGCAAATTTCCTGGATCGGCAACGGCAAGTTGAGCATTTTCACCGATGCCCTGGTGCGCGGCTTGAAGGGCGGCGCGCCCAACCGTAACGGCTACATCAGCGCGTACAGCTTGTATGAGTATATTTTTGAAGAGGCCAAAGAAGCAGCGGAAACCTTTGGGCAGACTCAGGAAGCCGAGCTGACCGTAATTAAAGGCGTGGGGCCGTTTCCGGTGGCGCTTTACAAGGGCGCGACCTCACTGGGGGTTTTTGATGAGAGCGAGCCGATCCCGGACGGCGCCCGTCAGGTCGGCAAAGAGAAGAGCGAGAGGTACCTGCGACAGTACAACGCCACCATGATCGGCAACGGTGCAATCGCTCAGGGGAAAGGCTCGAAGGCAGTTGGGGCGGGCAGCATCATGGTTGGTAGCAATGTCACAGGCAATATTACGACAGGAGATAAATCGCAAGACTAATCGTTCAAGTTGATCTTTTTTAGCGATTCTCCAGGCACAAAGGTGGCAAACATGAGCGAAGATTCCAATGAACTTCAGCGAAAGATCCGCGAACTGGAAGAGCAGATCGCTAGGCTAAAAGAACAATCCGCCTCGCACAACTCTGAACTGCACGGGGATGGGGCCATTGCTCTACCTGGCGGAAAAGCGGTGGGCAAAGGCGGCGTCCTCGTGGAGGGTAATTTCCAGGGCAATATCTACATGGGCGAGGACCCTGCCGAGGATCAAAAGCGCCTGGCCATCTACTTGCGTATGGTCAGGCAAGCCACCGCCAGCCTGCCTTTGCGCGGCGTGGACGTGGGCGTCAGCGACCCCACCCAGGCGCAGCAGTCCATCGGGCTGGCAAACGTGTATGTGGACCTGGATACCACGCAATCCGTCAAGCTGACTGAGAAGGAGAAAAAAGCACGCAAGCCCGAAAACTCTATTTTGGGGCGTGAGGAAAACACGCGCCCTCTGTCGGTTCTCGAGGCAGCCATCCAAAACCGGCGCTTGGTGCTGCTGGGCAACCCCGGCGGCGGGAAGAGCACCTTTGGCAACTTCCTGGCGCACTGCCTGGCCGCCCACGCCCTCGAGCCGCAGCGAGGCTGGCTGAAGCACCTCAGCGGCTGGCCCGAGCAAGAAGCCGACCTGCTGCCGGTGAGCGTCGTCCTGCGCGATTTCGCCCGCGGCCACGCGGATAAGCTGCCCGCCGGCGCCGAGCCGTGCCACCTGCTGGATTTCATCAAGGCCCGCCTTGCGGCCCAAAACCTGGGCTTTGCCGCCACGCCGATTGAAAAAGCGCTGGATGCGGGCAAAGCCATTGTCCTGTTGGACGGCCTCGACGAGGTTCCCTCTCAGGCGCAGCGATTGTTTGTGCGCAACGCCGTGCGTGCCTTGATTCAACGCTATCCGAACTGCCGTTTTTTGGTCTCCTGCCGGGTGCTTTCCTACCAACAGCCCGAAAAAGGCAAGCCGGATCTGCGCCTGACCGAGCTGCCCGCTTTCGAGATCGCGCCCTTTGACCAGGAAAAAATCGACCGCTTTGTGGGCAGCTGGTATGGCGAGCTGGGCCGCCTGGGCAGCGTGCCCGCCGCGGATGTGGATGCGCTCACCGCACGCTTGCGCGAGGCCGTGCGCCGCCCCGACCTGCAGCGCCTGGCCTCCAACCCGCTGCTGTTGACGGTCATGTCCCTGGTGCACACGCACCGCGGGCGGCTGCCGGATGCGCGCGCTTTGCTCTATGAAGAAACCGTGGACATTCTGCTGTGGCGCTGGGAGCAGATCAAGCTGGGCGGGCAGGAAGATGCCCCGCGCCTGCGCCAGTACCTGCTCAAAGCCGGGCGCACCGACGTGGACCTCAAGCGCGCGCTGTGGGAGCTGGCCTACAATGCCCATGCGGCGGTGAAGCCGGATGCCGGTGGGGATGGGCTGGCCGACATCGGCGAGCACCGGATTCTCAAGACCCTGGCGGCATTGAAGTGCGATGAAGCTAACCCGGAGGGCGACTTGAGCTGGGCCCAAAACGTGGTTGACCTGATGAAAACGCGAGCGGGATTGCTGTTGGAGCGCCAGCCGGAGCTGTTCACGTTTCCTCACCGAACTTTTCAGGAATACCTGGCCGGGGCGCACCTGGCAACCCAGGCGGATTTCTCCAGGCAGGTTCTGGCGCTTGCCCAAAAGGACCTGGCCCTATGGCGTGAGGCGATTCTCTATGCTGCCGGCAAGCTGGTGTACGTCAACGGGGATGTGGACAAGGCCCTGGCCCTGGTGGCGGAGCTGTGCCCGGATGACATAGACGATCGCGATGCCGCCTGGCGGCTGGCCTGGCTGGCGGGAGATGTGCTGCAGGAAATCGGTTTACAGCGTGTGCGCGACAGCGCCTTTGGGCGGGACCTGCTCAAGCGCAGCCAAAAACGCCTGAAAGACCTGCTGGAGAGCGGGAAGCTGGCGCCCAAAGAACGGGTGGCGGCCGGGAATACGCTCGGTGTGTTGGGCGACCCGCGTTTTGACCCGGAGCGATGGTTCTTGCCGTGTGGTGAAACGCTGGGTTTTGTAAAGATTCCGGCGGGCAAATTCATTATGGGAGAAGAGAAAGCGCAGCATGAACTCAACCTGTCTTATGATTATTGGCTGGGGAAATACCCGGTGACCGTCGCTCAGTTTCGCGCCTTCGCCACAGCCACGGGGAAAGAAAGCAATTATGAGCGTGCCTTGCGTGGTTTTGACAATCATCCGGTTCGGGATATTAGCTGGTTTGATGCGATCGGGTATTGCGACTGGTTGACTCAGCGGTTAAGCGTTGCCGGCAAGGACTTTGCAGGGTTAGATCATCCCTTCTGGGATGGAATCCGGGAGAACAAGCTGCGCGTCACCCTGCCCAGCGAGGCCGAATGGGAAAAAGTCGCGCGGAGCGCAGACGGTAGAGAATACCCGTGGGGCGAAAGAATTGACCCCAACCGGGCCAATTATGATGAGACCGCCATTGGCGGGCCTTCGCCTATTGGTGCATTCCCCGCTGGGGCCAGCCCGGATGGATTACTGGATATGAGCGGGAATGTGTGGGAATGGACGCGGAGTTTATACCGACCCTATCCGTATCTTGCTCAAGATGGTCGTGAAAAGGTATATATTGAACAAGAATATCGAAATGGTGGTGGAAAGGATGAAAAAGGAAAGGATATCATATATTGCTTGCGCGGCGGTTCCTTCAATCTCGTTGCCGACTACGCCCGCTGCGCCGCCCGCGGCAGGAACGGCCCAGATCACGCCAACGTCAACCTCGGTTTTCGTGTGGTAGTTTGCTCCCCATTCTTCTCTTCTTAACTCTGACCACTGATACCTCTGACTCTCTGGGGCTCTGAATCACTGGCCTCTGGGTGCGCAAGGCAAAGGATTAATCATAGGCAGATCTTCCCCGCGAAGCGGGGCGCAAAGGTGGAAAACAGCTATACTATAAATAAGTAGACTGCTGAACAAGTTGGGCCAGCGAGGAATCCCATGCCGGGAGGGGTAAAGATGGCATTTGACATCCAACAATGGAAAGAAGCGCTGAAACAAAAACTACCCGGTTTCCGCGAGCGCATGACGCGCGCCGGGGTCAACTCGGCCTATGCCATGCTCTCGGCAACGGCCCTCTTGCCGGTGGTGGAAATGTTTCGTCAGGGGGATGTTACCGCTTTGATGGCTGTGGGCGGCGTATTGAGCGGGGTGGGCGTCAACCTGATCTCCAACCAGATCCAGGCCTGGAGTGACGAAGTAGATGCCGCCCGGACCCTGGAAACGCAGGTCGCGAAAGATGCCGAACTGCGCGCCGCGTTGGACAAAATTCTGGAAGCTCTGCAGGTTCCGCAGTTGGCCGAGCAAGCCCTCAGTGACGAAGACCGGACCTGGTTTGCTGAAACGATGAAAAGGGAACTCGCCCAGCTCAACAGCACAATACACTACGAGGCCCACCTGGACGGTAACGGGGCGATTGCGCAAGGGAATGGAGCCAAAGCAGTTGGAGCAGGAGGCGTGCTGATTGAAGGCAATGCAACCGGCGACATCAACACACATTATTTCCTGGCCCAAACCTATGTTGAGAACCAGGTGGTTAACCCCCCACCTCCCGACCCGGCCGCCGAAAAGCGCAGCAAGGCGCGCAACGCTTACCTGGCCCGCCTGCGCCGCTACTGCCAATCCCTACCGCTGGCGGCCTTGGGCGGAGAAGATGGCTCGGACAGCGACATCACCCTGGATAAGGTTTACATAGACCTTGAAATTACTGAAAAAATCTCCTTACAAAAATACAAGGAAATCCAGAGGAAAAAAGAAGGTAAAGCCCGCTTTGAGACAGAAGGTTTCTTTAGCGATGAAACAAAGGTCACAGCTCTGGAAGCAGCTTTGCAACATCAAAGATTGGTTTTGCTAGGTGATCCCGGAGCGGGAAAGAGTACCTTTGTCAAAAAGTTGCTGGGCTGGCAAGCCGCCGCGTGCCTGGGGCAGGCGCAGCCGCCGGAGGGACTGTCTCCCTCCCTTCTGCCGGTCTTAGTCATCCTGCGCGACCTGGCCACGCGCCTGGCGGACATTGACCTTCAGCGTTTGCCGGCTAGTGAAGGTGAAAAAGGCTTGCGCAAGGCAGTTACGGAGTATCTGCGGGAGGAACTCGGAAGTGAGTGTGCCGATTTCTGCGACATACTACAGGATCACCTGCGGGCCGGGACCTGCCTGTTGGTGCTGGACGGACTGGATGAGGTGCCGCAGTCCTTGCGCGGGCATGTGCGCCTGGCGGTGGATGCTCTGCTGAAGGGCTATCTGCTTCAACGGGTAATCGTCACCTGCCGGGTGCGTTCCTACGTGGGCGAGGCCGTCCTGCCGCATTTCACCAGCCGCACCCTGGCGCCCTTTGATAAAAAGAAGATTGGAGACTTCGTCCAGGCCTGGTACAACACCCAACACGAGCTGGGTCACCTGACCGAAGAGCAGGCCCAGGCCCGAGCCAACGACCTGGCTCATGCAGCCTTGCAGGCTGATTTGCGAGAATTATCCTCCAACCCCATGCTGCTGACCACCATGGCCATCATCCACCAGCGCGAGGTGGGGCTGCCGCGCGAACGGGTGCGGCTGTACAACATGGCCGTGGATGTGCTGCTGCGCCGCTGGCAAAAACACAAAGTGGGCGATGACACCCTGGCCGAGTTCTTGAAAAACGATCTCAAGCTGCGCGCTGTGATGGAAAGCCTGGCCTATGCCGCGCACCGCGCCGGCGCGCGCAGCGGCGGGGCGGGCGCCCTGCTGCGTAAGGATGTGATTGACCTGCTGGAACAATCTCCCCACCTGGGCAGCCTGGCCCTGGCCGGAGACTTTCTGGATTACGTCGACCAGCGCGCCGGGCTGTTGGTGGGGGCGGGCGGCGAGTTGAACAAACCCACCTCCTACAGCTTTCCCCACCGCACCTTCCAGGAATACCTGGCCGGGTCCTGGCTGGCCGGGCAGCGCGACCGGTTGCGCACCTTCCTGAAACATGCCGCCGAGGGCGACAGTTGGGACCTGGCGGCACAGTTGGCCTTCGAGGAACTGTATTACAACCGCCGCGCCCCCGACCTCCTGGATTTGGCATATACCCTGGGCGGCGAATTCCGGCCAGGCGAGCAGCATGAACGCGCCTTCCTGTGGGCCGGGCAGATCACTGCCCTGGTGGGGCGGGCTGCCGTGGAACAGGATAACGTCCCCATCGGGGGGGCGACTTTCCTGGATAAGCTCCTGCCGGGGCTGGTGCAGGTTCTGGGCGGCAGCCTGCTGCCGCTGGAGCGGGCCGAGGCCGGGCGCGCGCTGGGCCGGTTGGGCGATCCGCGCCCGGAGATTATGCGCGTGGATGCCATGCAGTTCTGTTACGTGCCGGAAGGCGAGTTCTGGATGGGCAGCCCGGAGGGGGAAGGCGCTAAGGATGAACGTCCTCAACACGAGTTATCCCTGCCGGCCTACTGGATGGGGCGCTGCCCGGTGACGAATGCCCAGTACAGTGAATTTGTGCTGGCCGGGGGCTATGAAAAACGTTCTTACTGGCCCGAGGCGATTGATGCGAGGGTGTGGAAAAATGGTAAGGTAAAGGCCTGGAATGAGAATCAATACCGGCAGGCCGCGATGGATTTTGGGGAACCGTTCAACCTGCCCAACCACCCGGTGGTGGGCATCACCTGGTATGAAATGCTGGCCTTCACCCGCTGGCTGGAGGAAACCTGGCGCGACAAAGGCTTCCTGCCCGAAGGCCAGCGGGTTGGCCTGCCCAGTGAAGCGCAGTGGGAAAAAGCCGCTCGCGGCGGGTGGACCATTCCGCGCCAGGCGCTGATCTGCCCCATCTCCCAAATAGTTGATCCCGGGGCGCCGCCGCAGGACTCCAACCCGCTGCCGCGGCGCGCCTACCCGTGGGGGCAGGAACTCACCCCCGGCATGGTGAACTTCGCTGAAGCCGGCCTGGGCGCCACCAGCACGCCGGGCTGCTTCCCCGCCAATCTCAGTCCCTATGGGTTGATGGATATGAGCGGCAATGTCTGGGAGTGGACTTCCAGTAGCTTCGCCGGCTACCCCTATCCGCAAAACCCGGCGGAGAAAGCGCAGCGAGAAGACCTGTCGGCCGGCAGCGACACTGCGCGCACCTTGCGCGGCGGTTCCTTCGATAACTATGCCGTCAACGCCCGCTGCGCCTCCCGCAACAGGAACGGCCCAGTTTTCGCCTACGACTTCCTCGGTTTTCGTGTGGTAGTTTGCTCCCCATTCTTCTCGTCCTGACTCTGGGTGCCGGAGACTCTGGACTCTGGGGCTCTGGAGTCCTGGCCTCTGGGTGCGCAAGGCAAAGGATTAATCATAGGCAGATCTTCCCCGCGAAGCGGGGGTGAGTGAAAATAAAACAAGTTTCCAATCCGGGTGTGATCCAATGGTTGGTTGGCTAAAAATTAGATCGACACAGCGAAGTGTATATAGATTTTATTGAATAAGACGAACCGGAGTTTTCACCCTCCAACCGTCGATCGTGATTTTGCCGCATCAAGCAATCGAGTTCTGAGGATTGTAGACAGGGGAGGCACGTATTAACACACAACAACTCTACCAGCGCTGGCAAAGCTTATATCGCGATTACATCGCTGATAGCGCTGGCAAGTTCGATCCTGAACTTCTCTTCCAACATTTCTTACCTGCTTTTTCTCAGGCAGACTTGCAAATCATGGACAGAGATGCCGTGCTGGAAATTGGACTCAGCCGGCTAGACGGTCTGCCCGACCTGCCTGAAGGCATGCAATGGCCTCAGCATAACGGGAAAGCTCTCGATTTTGTAGCCCAGATCCGCCTGGAAGACCTGGAACCCGGCTTTCATCCACTCCTTCCGGAGGTTGGTTTGCTTACCTTTTTCGTTGGGGATCCTTACGGGCAGGGTTCCATCCCCCATCGTGTCCTGTTTTTTGATGGACCGAAGGATCAATTGGTGCGCGCCCGACCCCCATCTCATCTACAGCCTCCGGATCAAATCGGAGCCAGAACCGCGCTCATCCGTTTTGTCGCCAGTTTCACCATGGATCCGGATTATTACTGGCAGATCTTCTTTGACCAGCTCGAATCCAGAGCACAGCCCGGACTTCAAAAAACGCTGCCCCCTATCGACAAATGCCTGCCAGAAACCACGCGGATAGGGGGATATGGATACGGCTTTCAGGGGGGAAACCCTGATCAGGATGCGAGTTTGGCTCTGAATGGGTTTCCCTTGATGGTTCAGTATCATTACCTCTATTTATCTCAACCTTCCCCCTATGTAAGTGAACATGAGCACCGCGAACGCTTTCGAAAAATGCATGAAACCGTCGTGGCAGCCGGAAAAGAACAAGCGCTAGAACAAGAAGTGCAACGGTATGAACGAATTAAAGATAATCTTAACGAACATCTTGCGCCTGTGGAAATGCTCTTCGGATTAGAATCTACCCTGGGAAGGGTCTGGGGAGATGCTGGATTCCTGCAATTCTTTATCCGCCAAGACGACCTTCGCACCAGAAACTTCGAGAACGCTTTCTGCGACTTAATATGTACATAAACCAGAAACCCTGCCATCCGCGTTTATCAGGCCTGCTCATTTTGCAGATATTTGCCAATCCCATGAGCCTGTGCAGGCCGCTGGTCGGCGTGAGCATACATCTTTGCACAAGCCTACCTTCCCTCAATAGAGGTTGCCGCGCCTCCTTCGTGGACAGAGATACTTCATTCGTTCTTTTGTAACTTATGCGAAATTTTGGAAATTTTGGTTGCGTGCTAAAATAGAAAATAAATACTACATCAATAAGGAGAACGATGACACCCTCTTTCCCCGTTAACACCCAGTCTCGCCGCTGGATGTCCACCGTGTTGGCCTGCTTCCATCCTTTCTTAAAGCCAGAATCGTTTGATTATGAGATTACCTCCCCAAACACGTTTCAGTTGAAATGTGACACGTGGGGCGATATCGGCCAGTTAATATGTGAAGCCAATCGGCCTGAGAACTCCAGTTTACGATTTGTTGGACCCGCGCTTGTTTCTCCTGAGGAAGCTCTCAAATATTACGAAATTCTTGGTGTTGAAACGCTGGGTTATAGTGTAAGAATTCATGAAGCTGACAACCGTTTCGATTTAATTGCTCAACGATGCGTAGAGCCACTGCAAAAAATCCGTCTGGCTCGTCACAGTGAATTCAAAACCTGGCTGGGCTCTCGGCTGCGTATCTTTGGCTACTATTCTTTTTATATTGACCACGCACTAAAAGAAACCGATGCATTGGACGAGTCCTTCGAGTTTCCTCTGCAGGGCAAGCCAGCGCAATTCGGGGCCATGATTGATGAGTTTATTCAAACTCTCCATTCCCACCCAGACTTCCAAAAACTGGGAGCCAATCTGACGCTTCCAACCGGGCGCAAAGACACCGGCAGCCTCCCTTCAGATGCCAACCCGGTGGCCTTGAAACTTACTCAAGGCAGAAGTCAATGTTACCTACACGTGCACCTCGTTCCATCCGGTGGAAGTCGGTTGCGAGTTCACTTGAAGGGCAGCAAGGACCTGTGGAAGCTGTGGGACGAAATCCGGGACGAACTGGTCAGGTTGGGCTGGTATACCTTCCCAGAGGTGCCCGAGGTTCAAGAGACGCCTGTGGCCTCCCAACCGGATCCGGTAATGCAGATCCAGGCGCAGGGCCAAGTTCCAGAAGTCGAAAAGTGGATGTCCATTCCAGATGTGGGCACATACCGGGAAATTGTGCGCCTTTGGCATGCTGGAAACAGCTATAAACAAATTGGTGCACGTTTGAGTCTGTCCCCGAAGACCATTCAGAATAAGGTCGACCTCCTGCGAAAGCAGTATGGCGTTGATATTGCTCCCCTTCGCAGAGCGAAAACAGCCAAAAATAAGCACGAAGATCAGAGTCGGGATATAGACAGGATATAACCGGGATATTGGGGGATATCTCGGGGAATTGACCACGGGATACAGCAGGAAGGAGAATGGCGGCGTCAGACAAAACGCCGCCATTTTTTATTTGCCCGAAGGAGGAACCCTCATGCTCAATCCCTTGAAAGTCTTTTTTGAACAGCCAGAATACTCGGCCCTGATCCGGCTGGCGGAGCAAGAACTGCGCTCCCCTGCCGACCAGGTCAGGCTGCTGGTTCGCCTGGAGCTAATCCAGCGCGGATTGCTAACGAACAAAGCCAACCCATCCGATCAGAACCAGGAGGATGGCGCCCGCTATGAATCCATCGCCTGATCTCCCCCAGATCTCCCCTGAAGAGCAGGGTCGTCTGTTAGCCCGTGTGTACGCGTTCATCCTCAGCGATCAGTTCACGGTTATTTCCCAGGAGGATAAGCCCTCTCCTGAGGTGAAACCGGCCCGTACACGAAAACGCCGCTCAACCTCTCAAGAGACCAGCACGAGCCCTGCTTCTACCGCGGAGTCAAATGTATGACCGGCGCCGACATGCCGCTTTCTGAAGATCACCTGAAAATGCTGATGGAGCAATCCGCGATCTCTGCGGATGTGATCCGCCAGCGCGGTTACCGCACTATCCTCCACCAGAATGAACTAGCCGATTATGGGTTTTCGCCGGCTCAGCGCCGCGTGCCCGGCTTGCTCATCCCCTTGCATACCACCGACGGGAAAGTTGGCCTGCATGTGTTCCGTCCAGACAACCCTCGCGTCCACGAGGATCGCTCAGAACGCGACAAGGGCGGCCTGCACCCCATGAAAGTGCTCAAATACGAACTTCCCAAGCACGCCGGGGTACGCGTGGATTGTCCGCCCGCTTGTTTCCAGAACCTCCAGAACCCGGCTATCCCGCTGTACATCACCGAGGGTCAGAAAAAAGGCGACGCGCTGGCTTCCGCCGGCGCAACTGCCGTTAGTCTATTGGGGGTTTGGAACTTCAAAGGCCGCAACGAGTTTGGTGGCACCACTGTCCTGGCGGATTTCGATTTCATCGCCTGGAACGATCGTTCCGTGCGCATCGTATTCGACTCGGACGTGATGGACAAGCCTGCTGTGCGCCAGGCCTTGGAGCGGCTGACGGAGATCCTGCAACGCAAGGGCGCCACGGTCTCGGCGCTGTACCTGCCCAACCAGCCCAACGGCGCAAAATGCGGCGTAGACGATTTTTTTGCCGCCGGACACACGCTGGCGGATCTTGAAGCCTTGCTCGAACTGCCCCATCCTACACCCCATGCCGCGCTGCCCACGCTCGAACTGCTGGATGAACCCTCGCCCATCATCACCCGCCCGTTGAGCCTGATCGACAAGGTCGCCTATGCCGTCACCTGGCTGCCGGTGCGCACTACCCGCCGCGAAAGCCTGGACAAAGCAGGCAATGTCATTCTGCACAACCCACCTCTGATTGAAGAAAAGTTGTGCTTGTTTGTTGTTCGCGGCGACGGCAAGGTTTTCGCGGAAGCTGGCGATGGCAGTACCGTCAGCCCACTCAGCGAATTGGAGATACAGACCGTCTTCCGAGAGATCGTGCCGGCTGAGAAGCGCTGGTCGACGCGCGGCGTGCGTGGGTACGTTCAAGGCCGGCGTCCCAACCCAGTCGAGACGTTCTTCAAAGTGGTGGATATCGTCAACCGTTTTCTAGACTTCGACCGCTCGCTGGGTGACCAGCAAACGATGGCAGAACTGCTCGGCTGCTTTGTCCTGGCAACTTACCTTTTGGATGCCTTCAATGTGATCGGTTTTCTTTGGCCCAATGGTAGCCCCGGCTCGGGAAAAACCAATCTGCTCATCGTGGTGACCGAGATGGCCTATCTGGGCCAGCTTATTTTGGCCGGGGGCAGCTTTGCCAGCCTGCGCGACCTGGCCGATTACGGGGCGACCCTGGCCTTTGATGACGCCGAGAACCTCTCCGATCCCAAGATGACCGACCCTGATAAACGCGCCCTGCTGCTGGCCGGTAACCGGCGCGGATCGAGCGTACCGCTCAAAGAGGCGGACGGCCCCAACAAGTGGAAGATGCGCTATGTAAATGCCTACTGCCCGCGCCTGTTCTCCGCCATCCGTATGCCGGACCCGGTGTTGGCCTCCCGCACGATTGTGATTCCGCTCATCCGCACCGCCGACCGTGACAAGGCCAACTACGACCCGCTGGACTACCATCTGTGGCCGCACAACCGCCGGGAATTGATCGACGAATTGTGGGCAATTGGGTTGGCCAACTTGCCCTGCCTGCACAGCTTTGAGATGACCGTCTCCCAAAAGGCTCGCCTGCGGGGTCGAAACCTCCAGCCCTGGAAGGCGATTCTCTCAGTGGCGGCCTGGCTGGACAGCCTGGACCTCGGCTGCCGCCTGCAGCGTGCATATACGATCCGCAACCAGGGGCAGGAGCAGGCTGTCGTGGGCGGACTCTACCGCCGCCTGGAGGAGTTGTCCTGGAACTACCAGCAGGAAGAAAGCGCCGATCAACAGTCGGGTGATCTGACGCTGTTGGTTCTGCAAGGCCTCTTCCGGCTGATAGCCGCCAAGAGTGACATGAAAGACATGAGTGACATTTCCCAGGCGACCTGGACCTTTTCTACCGCGCAAATCAGCGAATCAGCCCAGATGGTTGCCGAAAAAGCAGAGGCGGATATTGACAAGGATGCGATCACCTCGCGTAAAGTTGGCCGGCTGTTGGGCAAGCTCCGCTTGCGTAAGTCTCGCGAAGGCGGGAAGGGGACGCGGCAGTGGCAGATCACGTTGGAAGAATTGGAGCGCTGGTCGGCTGTGTATGGAATCCGCATTCCCGAACAACTGGCCCGCCATATAAATGTCACTCATGTCAGTAATGGCGTAATGTCACAGGATGATCCTCCGTGGAAACACTGCGAAATTGCCCTTCGTCTGCCTGCCGATTCGAGCATGCCAACGATTGGCGGGTGCATGCGCCGCTTGCCGGACGGTCGCATCGAGGCCGGCTACAGCGTGGAGCAGATGGCAATGGCGCTAACCATTTTTTTGGAGAAGGTTGTGGACGTTGAGAAGATCGCCGGCTCTTCCGTCAGCCAACTGCATGAACGTTTGGTGGCGGTGACGGGTGGGGAAGTTCTCCACATCCACCTGCCCGAAAAGGCCGAGGATACCGGGGATGGACAATGAACGGAGCGGCGACCCTTACGCGGCCCTCATGTTGGCGATCATTCTCCAGGCCGCCGTGGATATTAACAGCAGCAACCCTGCGCGCGCCGCCGAGGCGTTGTCCTGGCTCAGGCAGGAAGGTCTGAGCTGGTGCCTGATGCTGGGAATACTCGAAGATGATTTCAATGCCTGGGCAAATGGCGGTTTCAAGCTGCCGCCCAGTGCGCATCGCAACTGGCGGTATGGACCCTCTGACCGGGCCGCCTCGCAAGCCCGGTCCAGATCGCAAAATTGATTGTTCGGTTTTTTGTTCTATGGTTTATAATAGAACAAAACAGCAAGGCGGTTCGTGCGGGTGTAGCGAGCACCCACACGAACCTGACCCCAACCACCGGTATCAGCGGAAGCAGGGGCTGATCTGATTATAGTCGATCAGCCAGGATTCGCCCTCGGTGGATATTCACCGGTATCAAAGGAGGTGAAACTTGGCTGATCTTCTGTTTAATATTCGTCTGCGGGAATTTCTCTCGGAGGTTGAAACCAACCTCACCGATGGGATTGCCGCCATCGCTCCCTGGATTACGCCGCTGCCTAGCGCCGCACTGGTGGCCAATGCGGTTGTCCAGGATTTGCACTGGACACCGGCGCTGGGTTGGATCACGGCTGCGATCATCGAGAGCCTGGGACTGACCACGGTCAGCACCAGCCTGCAACTGTGGGACTACAATACCGACAAGCGCAAGACCGATGCAAATGCGCCGTTCTACCTGGCGGCTTCGTTGGTGGGGGTGTATCTATTTTCCACCATTGGGCTGACGGTATTGTTGGATATCTACCCAGAGATGGGGCGTTTTGCGCCGGCCCTGTTCCCGATGTTGGCACTGGTGGGCGCTGTCAACCTGGCACTGCGTTCTGGACACCGCCGACGGCTGGCGCGTATCGCCCAAGAACGCGCGGATCGCAAGGCAGAGCGTCAAGCCGTTCGTCCAACCGGGGAAAGCTTGACTGAGATGCTTGCGTCCAACATAGCGTCAAACGCAGTCCATCCTGACAGTTCGTTAGTCAAGGCGCGTCAAGCCAAGACGGTCATTCAAGGTAACCGCATGGACAGTCTTTTGACACTCTATCGTGACAATCCCGGCATTGGGGTGACTGATGCGGCGCGGGCGTTGAGCATGTCCAGGCAGACAGTTTACACATACCTGGGCAAGCTGGAGAGCGACGGCCGCATCCGGCGGAATGGCAACGGCGTTGAAATTATCAAGGAGTGAGGTATGAGCGATAAGCGGGCAATTATCTACGTGCGGGTAAGTACGGATGAGCAGACGCGCGGCTATAGCTTGAAGACCCAGATTGAGGGCTGCGAAGGTTATGCGGCTGAGTTAGGTTACTCGGTTGTAGCCACCTTCCAGGAGGACTATACCGGCACCGTGCTGGATCGTCCCACGCTGAACGAAATGCGTCAATTTATCGGCGAGGATGGGGGGATCAACGCCATGATCGTATACGATCTGGACCGGATGGCAAGGAAAAGCGTTCACCAGATGATCTTGGAAGAAGAGTTAAATCGTCTAGGGATTACAGTGGAGTATGTCATTGGACGCTACGAGGACTCCGATGAGGGCCGGTTGCAAAAACAGATTCGCGCCTCGATCGCGGAATACGAGAAAGCCAAGATCCTTGAGCGCAGCAAACGTGGAAAACGGGGAAAGGCAAAAAGCGGCTTTGTGCTGGTTGGAGCCCGCCCCCCGTATGGCTACACATCCCGTTCGGAGCCTCACAAGAACTGGCTGGTTGTTGATGAAGAAGAGGCAAAGGTTGTCCGGATGGTGTATGACTGGTATGTGTATGGAAGTGGCGACACAAAACCATTGACGATCCGTGGGGTTGCGCGCAAATTGACCGAGTTGGGTATTCCCACACGAGGTGACAAAGCAAAGCATGTGGCGAAGAAGTTTGGCCATGGTGTTTGGCAGCCGGCGATGGTCACGCACATCTTGAAAAACGAAACATACACCGGAATATGGCACTTTGGCAAAACGAAAATGGTCAATGACGGCAAAGAGTCAACCCGCAAGCTGAAATCCAAACGAGGGTTAGGCCGGCAAGTGTCTCGCTCGAAAGACGAGTGGATCTCAGTGCCTGTTCCGGCGATCATCGACCTGGCCACTTATAAATTGGCGCAAGACCGGTTTGAGGTGAACAAAAAGCATGCTTGCGGTCCCAAGCCGGAGCACAACTACCTGATGGCGAAACGGCTGAAATGCAAATGTTGCAATTATGGTTACCGGGGGCAGTATCAGCGCAGCGGTAATTATTACTACCTTTGTAATGGACGCCGTCAGGTGGTCTCCCGGTGCGATATGCCTTCTTTTTCAGGCCGGCTTGTTGATGAGAATGTATGGGATTGGGTGACGAATAAGTTGTTGCATGCCGACAATTTTGCTAACGGCATGATATTTTATTGTGAAGAAGAGAATAAATCCGCCTCCCGGTTTGAGGAGATGCTCAAAACAACGGATGAGCAGATCGCGTTTGCGCAGACACAATTGGATCGGTTGCTTGACCTTTACCTTGAGCGGCAGATCACGAAAGAGGTGTACAACGGACGGAGGTTGCAAATTACAAATACTATTGAAAAACTGGAGGTTCAAAAGAAAAAAGTTGCCGAACTCCAGCCCCGCGCCTCGATGTCGCCCAAATTGATCAATCAGTTGAAGGAGTACTTTGAGAAAATCCGTGAACGCCTCCGGGATGCAACTTTCGAAGCGAAAAGAAAGGTTATTGAACTGCTGAACGTTCGTGGTACACTTGCGATAGAAAACGGATTGAAGGTGATTGACGTCGTATGTCAAATTTTTCCGCTACAGCGATTGCAAATGCAAACATCGCATTCATCAAATACTGGGGTAACCGGGACAGCGTCCTGCGCCTGCCGGTCAACGGCTCGATCTCCATGAATTTGGACGGTTTGTTTGCCCGCACAACGGTCACCTTTGTGCCTGGGTTGGAGGCGGACGAACTGCTGCTGAACAACCAGCCGGCCCTGGGAGCTTCTCTGGCCCGGGTGTCGCGCTTCCTGGATATTGTGCGCCAGATGGCGGGAATGGATACATGTGCGCAGGTGGTCAGCCGCAACAATTTTCCCATTGGGGCAGGGATCGCCTCCTCGGCGGCGGCTTTTGCCGCGCTGGCCCTGGCGGGTTCGCGTGCGGCTGGGCTGGATCTGGACGAGGCGGGGCTTTCTCGACTGGCCCGGCGCGGGTCGGGGTCGGCTTCGCGCTCGGTGCCGGGCGGATTTGTTGAGTGGATGGTGGGGGCAGGGGATGAAGATTCGATTGCCGCTTCTATTGCCCCAGCCCAGCATTGGGATTTGGTGGATTGCATTGCCGTGGTTGCCACAGGGCACAAACCGGTCGGTTCCACAGAGGGGCATGCCCTGGCGGGGACCAGCATCTTGCAGGCCGCGCGGGTTGAAGATGCGCCACGAAGGTTAGAGATATGCCGCCGGGCGATTTTGGAGCGGGATTTCTTCACGTTTGCCGAAGTGGTGGAACAGGATAGCACCTTAATGCACGCGGTGATGATGACCTCCGTGCCGCCGCTGTTCTATTGGGAGCCGGCTTCTATCCAAATCATGAAGGTCGTTCCAGCCTGGCGCGCCGAAGGGCTGCCTTGTTGCTTTACCCTGGACGCGGGCCCGAATGTGCATGTGCTGTGCCCTGCTGATCACGCCGCCGAATTGGCCAGCCGCCTGGCACATCTGCCCGGGGTGCAGCAGGTACTCAGTGCGCGGGCGGGGGGACCGGCTCACCTGGAGTAGAAAATGCCAGAAACGATTGCTCGTTGGAGCGAGGCGAGACAGATCTCGTTTCGCTCTTTTTTTATTTTGCGAGGGTGAATTTGTGAAAAAATAGACAAAGTTAGTAAAATTCGTGTGAAAAATATTACAAAAGTACTTGTAATGAGCCCTTTCACGTGTTAATATTATTTTAATATCGAGCTTTAAGAGATATATCATTTCATTCAGCCCATTCGTCAACAAAATTAAATACATCGCTGCCCGTCTAGTCTGTATTTCCATGGAGGAGTTATGCCACACCAGGGAACCAGTCTTGAGCAAGCGCTCTCCAAGAGAGGGGTCTCACGCCGCGAATTTCTCGCTTTTTGCGGGATGATGGCGGCTGCGCTGGCATTGCCGAAGAGAGCCTCGGCAATGATTGAGGAGGCTCTGGCAACCCCCAAGCGGTTGCCGGTGATCTGGTTGGAACTTCAGGATTGCGCCGGGTGCAGCGAAGCCTTCCTGCGCTCGTCCAATCCCACCGCGGCGGAGATTGTGTTGGACGTGTTGTCGGTGGATTACCATGAGACGATCATGGCTGCTTCTGGACGTCGCGCGGAAGAGGCCAAAGAGGCTACCATCCAGGCGGGCGGGTACCTGTTGGTGGTGGAAGGCTCGATATCACCAGCGGACAATGGGGTGTACTGCTGCATCGGCGGAAAATCATCGGTGGAATTGGTGGAAGAGGCGGCGGCAAACGCGGTAGCGGTGGTGGCGGTGGGCAACTGTGCCACATTTGGCGGGCTTCCCAAGGCCAGCCCCAACCCAACCGGTGCGATTGGGGTGATGGACCTGGTGAAGGATAAGCCGGTGCTCAACATTCCCGGCTGCCCGATGAACCCGGTGAATTTAACCGCCACAGTGGTGCATTTCTTGACTTTTGGGGCGCTGCCGGAGATGGACAGCCTGCACCGGCCGATGTTCGCCTTTGGGCATTTGATCCACAACAACTGCGAGCGCAGGGGGCACTTCGATGCGGGCGAATTCGTGCGCGCCTGGGGCGATGTGGGGCACCGGGCAGGCTGGTGCCTGTACCAGATGGGCTGCAAGGGGCCGATCAGCTCGCACAACTGCCCGGCGGTGCGTTATAACGACGGCACCAACTGGCCGATTGGGGCAGGGCATCCGTGCATTGGCTGCTCGGAGCCGGGATTCTGGGATTGGCCGACCTATGAGCCGATCAAGTTGCAAGAGGCCACCCCGCCGCTCACCTACCCCTCCACAGACAACGTGGTGCGCGAGGTGACACCCGAAGGCGCAGCCATTACGGGCGGCACACTGGGTTTGATCGCCGGCGCAGTGGGAGCGTTTGCTTACTCGACCATGACCGGACGGAGAAGTTCAAACCCGGAGGTGGGCGAAGAGGAAGAGGTTGAGCACGAAGAATCCGAAGAACCTGAAGAATCTACCGACAAGAAAGGGTAGCAGGAGGTAAAAGCCATGCCAATCAGCCGGAGAGATTTCCTAAAATCGGCGGGGGCGGGGTTGGGGGCTCTGGTGCTTCCAAATGCCGAGGTTGTGGCTGCGACTGGCCCGAGAGAAGCGGCGGACAGCTTTTCGATGCTGTACGATACGACTAAGTGCGTAGGCTGCCGGGCCTGCCAGAACGCTTGCAAGCATCGTTCAAACCTGCCACCCGAATTCGACGGCGACAAATTGTACGATATGCCGAAGGATTTGAGTGCGGATACCTGGACAATCATAAGATTGTATAAGGGCAATGACGGCATTTCCTTTGTAAAAGATCAATGTATGCATTGTATTGAACCAGCCTGCGTTTCGGTGTGCCCGGTGGCTGCTCTGGAAAAGACCCCCAGCGGCCCGGTAGTATACCATTCCGATCGCTGCATCGGCTGCCGGTATTGCATGGCCGCCTGCCCATTTGGCGTTCCCAAAGCGAAGTGGCCCGAGCCTTTGCCCCTCATCCAGAAATGTGATTTTTGCGCCGACCGTCAGGCCGAAGGGAAAGAACCGGCTTGCAGCGAGGTATGCCCGACGGGGGCGTTGATCTCGGGCAAGCGTGGCGGGATGCTGGCGATTGCTCACCAACGCATCGACGAAAATCCCATGTATTTGAAGCACGTTTACGGCGAGACAGAAGCTGGGGGGACGACCATGCTTTACATTTCGCACATTGATTTCGCCAAGTTGGGCTTTCCCGAACTGGATGATCGTTCATTGCCGGATATCACCTGGCCTTACATGAAAGCAGTCCCCTGGGTGGTGGTCACAGTCGCGACATTGAGCACGGCGATTTACCAGTACACGCACCGGCGAGCCAAAGTGAAGGCTGCTAACGGCAAGAAGCCGGAAAAGGAGGGCTAAGATGGCATTGCGTATGGGCCAAATCCGTTTGCGCCATTACCCGATTGGCCCCGGCATGATCATGGTGTGGGTGTTGGGCGCCTTGGGACTTTCTGTGGCAGTCTATCGCTGGTTTGCCGGGCTGGACGCGACCACAGCCCTGACCGATGGGCGCGGTTGGGGAATCTGGATTAGCTTTGACATGATGAGCGGCATTGGGCTGGCAGCGGGAGCCTTCACGGTGGCTGCGGTGGTGTATATCTTCAATCTGAAAGATTTTTACCCCATTGTGCGGCCAACGATCTTGACCGGGTTCATCAGCTACATCCTGGCTGCGCTCACCCTGCTGGTGGACCTGGGCTTTCCGCAGCGCATCTGGCACCTGCTGATCTACTGGAACATCCATTCACCGCTGTTTGAGATCGGCTGGTGCGTCATGCTGTATACCGCGGTGCTGGCGATGGAGTTCAGCCCGGTGGTCTTTGATGCCTTGGGCTGGAAGGTGCCGCTGAAAATCATTCGCCGAATCACCATCGTGTTGATCGTTGCGGGGGTAACCCTCTCGACACTACACCAATCCACCCTGGGCACGATGTTAACCATTCTGCCCCATCGCATTCACCCATTGTGGTATTCGGGTTTGCTGCCGGTGTATTTCTACCTGACCGCCATTGCCGCCGGTTTGGGCATGACCGTATTTGAGTCGTACCTCTCTGCGCGGGCGTATGGGGTCAAGTTCAACCTGAATCTGCTGTCCAGGTTGGCCAAGATCATCCCCTACGTGCTAGGTACATATTTTGTGTTGCGTATGGGCGAGTTGTTCATTTCGGGCAACTACATGTATCTTTTGAAGGGCGGCTGGCCTGCGGCGATGTTCATCGCTGAAATTTTGGGTGGGGTGCTTTACCCATTGTTCTGCTTCATCGATCCCAAGACGCGTGAAAATCTGGACGGGATCGTGTGGGCCTCGGTCTTTGTGATGGGCGGGCTGATATTGAACCGGATCAACACCACCCTGTCGTTCTTCAGCGGAGATTTCTACCTGCCGGCATGGTCAGAGTTGGCCGTCTCCATCGGTTTGACCTGCCTGGGATTTATTATGTTCGACGCAGCGGTACGCTTCCTACCCATGTTCCCGGAGCCTAAGCCGGAAGTGACCAAGAGTCTGTGAGAAAAGCGGAGATAAGGAGTGTTCTATGACCAAAGTTGCCAT
This sequence comes from Chloroflexota bacterium, assembly GCA_023406965.1. The sequence continues at coordinate 26,771 of JAEXTI010000447.1, read as the reverse complement.
TGACCCGATTACCCGCATTGAAGGCCACCTGCGCATTGAGGTGGAAGTCGATGGGGGCAAAGTCACCAAGGCCTGGAGCAGCAGCACTATGTTCCGGGGCATTGAAATCATCCTGCAGGGGCGCGACCCCAGGGAGGCATGGACATTCACGCAGCGCATCTGCGGTGTCTGAACGACGGTACATGCACTCAGCTCCGTGCGAGCTGTCGAAGATGCTTTGGGAATTCAAATTCCGACCAATGCCCGCCTGATCCGCAATATCATTGAGGCCATTCAGTACATTCAGGATCACGTCGTTCACTTTTACCATCTACATGCCCTGGATTGGGTGGATATCGTTTCGGCGCTGGACGCCGACCCGGCCAAGACCGCTGCGCTGGCGCAGTCGATTTCGGATTGGGGTAAATCCAGCGAGACGTACTTCAAGACCATGCAGGACCGCATCAAGCTGTTCGTGCAAAGTGGGCAATTGGGTCCTTTTGGAAATGCTTATTGGGGGCACCCCGAGTATAAGCTGCCCGCCGAGGCCAACTTGATGGCGGTGGCGCACTACCTGGAAGCGTTGGATTGGCAGCGCGAGGTTATCAAAGCGCACGCTATTTTAGGAGCCAAGAACCCCCATCTGCAAACCTACCTGGTGGGCGGCATGTCCATTCCGGTGGATCCCAATAGCCAGGCGGCCATTAATGCGGACAAGATTGCCCAACTGCTGTCACTGTTTGCCAAGGCCAAAGAGTTTGTCGAGAAGGTGTACCTGCCGGACGTGCTGGCAGTGGCGCCCTTTTACCTGGAATGGGCTGGGTTGGGCGAAGGGTTGGGCAACTTCCTGTCCTATGGCGACCTGCCGTTGATTGATGGGGCGAACCCGGACAACCCCGGCGATTTGTTCTTCCCACGCGGTGTGATCCTGGGACGAGATTTGAGCACTGTTCACCCGTTGGACCCGACTCAAATCACCGAGCACGTCAAGCACTCCTGGTTCACTTACGCCGATGAATCGAAGGGACTGCACCCATCGGTGGGTGAGACGACTCCCAACTATACCGGTCCCAAGCCGCCTTATGAATTTCTCAACACCGAAGATAAGTATTCATGGCTCAAGGCTCCACGTTATGGCGAAGAGTCGATGGAGGTAGGACCGCTGGCACGTATGCTGATCGCCTACGCTTCGGGGCATGAGCGGGTCCAGTACTGGGTGGATGCGGTATTGACGAAGCTGAATGTTCCGGCGACGGCCTTGTTCTCCACGTTGGGTCGGGTGGCGGCGCGTTGCGTGGAAACGGTGGTACTGGCCGAGCAGTTGGCCCCGTGGACGATGGAACTGGCGGCGAATATCGGCAAGGGCGATTTGCGTATTCACGAGAATGAGCACTGGCACCCCTCCACCTGGCCGGCCGAAGCAATGGGTTGGGGCTGGTCGGAGGCGCCGCGCGGCGCGCTGGGGCACTGGATCCACATCAAGGAGGGTAAGATCGCCAATTACCAGGCCATCGTGCCTTCTACGTGGAACGGCTCGCCGCGAGACGGCAACGGCACGCCGGGCGCTTACGAAGCGGCCTTGGTGGGCACGCCGGTGGCGGATGCGAACATGCCGGTGGAAATCCTGCGCACCATCCACTCCTTTGACCCCTGCATGGCTTGCGCCGTGCATGTCCTGGATGCGGAAGGCCAGGAAATCACCCGCGTGACGGTGATGGATTAAACGGCTGTGGCTAAGACGCTGGTGTTGGGTGTGGGCAACCTGCTCCTGTCGGATGACGGGGTGGGGGTCCACACCATCGAACGCTTGAAGGAATCCGGAAGACTGCCCGAGGAGGTCCAGGTGGAAGACGGGGGCACCTGCGGCCTGGATCTCCTCCAGTTCTTGGAGGGTGTCGATCACCTGGTGGTGGTGGACGCGGCTCACTTTGGCAAAGAGCCTGGGGCAATCCTGCGCATGGAAAATGAACAGGTGCCCGCTTACCTGGCCTTGAAGACCTCACCCCACGAGATTGGCCTGCCCGAGCTGATGCTGACGGCCCAGTTGACGGGGATTTACCCCAAACGGGTGGTAGTCTTTGGCGTGCAGCCCCAAAGCCTGGAAACAGGCATCGGCCTGACCCCGCCGGTGGCAGCGGTGGTGGACCGGTTAATGGACGCCGTGGTGCAGGAGGTCAGCGGTTAGGGGTTGGCGTGGGCGGGGGGTGGTAGATGGTGCGGATGCCGTGTTCGCGCAGCCGATTTACGGCTTCGGGCTGTAATCCGAGGGGGTTGTCGTCCAAAGTAACCATCTCCAGTTTGGGCAGATCCGCCAGTTCGGCGGGCAGATCGGTGAGTTGGTTTTGGTTGATGTACAGATAACCCAATGTGCTGAGACCGCCCATTTCGGGCGGCAGGTGACTGATCTGGTTGCGTGATAGGGCTAGCCCTTCCAGTTGGGTGAGGTCGCCAATTTGGGGCGGCAGGGTGGCAAGCTGGTTGTCAAAAGCAGAGAGGAAGCGCAGCTGGCTGAGTTGGCCGATTTCGGCGGGCAGCCTGGTCAGGCGGTTATCGGATAGATCCAGAATGGTCAAGGTAGTGAGATTGCCGATTTCGGGGGGCAAGGCAGTCAGGCGATTGCCGGTTACATCCAGGACGGAAAGCCGCGGCAGGTTGCCAATTTCCGGTGGCAGGCTTTCCAGGCAATTGTCCGAGAGTGTCAGGGAGGTGAGGTTTTCCAGGCGGGCGATGTCAGCGGGGATTGCGGTTAGCCGGTTGCCGCTCAAATCCAGGCTGGAAATGTTGGTGATCTCCCACACTTCGGGCGGGATTTCCTTCAAGCCTTTTTTGGATAAGTCTAATCGTACGTGGTAGGAACTCTTTTGCGCAGCGGCGATGCGACCCCTGACAGAAGAGGGAGGGAAGGAGTCCGGGTCAGCGATTAACGCCGTAAAGCTCACCAAACTGATCAAGAGGCAAAACGCGCCGAATCCATAGGCCAGGTTGGTGTGCTGTTTCATCTCACCCCGGTGGGCGGCAACGAATAAGTAAATGCTAAAGACCAGGGTCATCAGTCCAACGCCGATCATCAAGCGGATTTTGTCAGTGAGCAGCAACGCGGCCAATCCCAACCAGAAAATCGTATTTAGCGCAACAAACCAACCGTCGGGCAAGTTGCGGAGGCGGTTTTTGAAGTTTTGGAAAAAGCTGCGTAGGGGCATGCCGCTGAACTAGTCCTGAAGATTAAAAGATTGAGTTAATTGTACTCGAAGATGGGATTGATGTTGAGTCCAAAAGCGACCGATGTTCGGTATTGACAAGCGTCGTTTATGACTGTATTATGAAAGCGACCGCTATTCGCTTTGAGAGGTGAATGATGCCCAAGGGAATCCCGTTGACAGATGAAGAAATTGATCGCAGGAGGCATGAAGTCTTTCGGGCCGCGTTGCCAGTGATGATGCAAAAAGGATTCAGCGAGACCTCCATGCGTGAGATTGCTGATGCGGCTGGAATTGGCAAGTCCACCTTGTACGATTATTTCCGTTCTAAGGATGAGGTGCTGTTGTTTGCCGTGGAAGAGGAGATGGAAAGCCTGTACAACTGCGCGTTGGAAATATCCAGGCAGCCCCTCCCGGCGATAGAAAAACTGCACATGATCATGAAACAAGAATTAGAGATCATCCTGCAGAATAAAGAGTTTTTTTTGCAAATCACACTGGAAGCGCAAAAACTGGGTATGCACAGCCAGAAGCGAGTCTTGCAATTGCGTTACACGTACCAGGATTTGATTTGCAGCGTGATTAATCAGGGCATCGCGGAGGGCAGCTTTCGCAAGGTCAACTCGCTGCTGGTCGCCAGGATGCTGATCAACACAATGTCGAATGTTGTTTATACCACCCGGCCGACCGGCACGCCGGAGGAAATGTTAAAAGAAGTCTTCGATCTGATCTTTTTGGGTGTGCTAGAGCGCGGAGATGCAAGTCAAGTAGCGCTACATGCCCGCTTGGGGGGCGCGGAATGAGAGGGAAGGCCTCTTTAATTTTTGCCAACAAAAGCGACTCTTGGTCGCTCATGAATTGCGGAGGATAGGATGAATCAATACACACTTTCACTGGCTGACGAGGCGGCTACGTTGGAAAACGTAGGCGGCAAGGGTATGTCCCTGGCGAAATTGATCCGGGCAGGCCTGCCTGTGCCGGATGGATTCCACATAACCACGGCTGCGTACCGGGATTTTGTGGAGGCTAACCGACTTCAGAAGTCTATTTTAGACGTGATAAACGGAATCGACCTGGCCACCCCGACTGTGCTTGAAGAGGCTTCCGCTCAAATCTGCGGCTTATTTGGGGGTGGGGTGGTGCCAGTAGAATTGGCGGAAGAAATTCTTGCGCGCTACGCTGCGATGGGCGTGGAAAAAGCTGTGGCGGTGCGCTCTTCGGCCACAGCGGAGGATTTGCCGGATGCCTCCTTTGCCGGGCAGCAGGATACCTATTTAAATATCCACGGGCCGGAAGCTGTGCTGGAGGCGGTGAAGCACTGCTGGGGCAGCCTGTGGACGGCGCGGGCCATTGGCTACCGTGCCAGACAGGGCATTGACCCCGACAGCGTAGCCCTGGCGGTGGTGGTGCAGGAACTGGTGGCGGCAGACGCTGCAGGGGTGATGTTCACGGCGAACCCGGTGAACGGCAAGCGCGGTGAGGCTGTGATTAACGCTACCTGGGGATTGGGCGAAGCGTTGGTGAGTGGGGCAGTTACGCCTGACACGCTGACGGTGGAAAAAGCTAGCAGGCAAGTGCTGAAGCGTGAGATTTCCAACAAGCAGGTCATGACCGTTCGCACAGAAAGCGGGACCGAAGAGCAGCCCGTAGCTGCAGAACAGCAAGGACGGCCTGTGCTTAACGATGCGCAGACAATGGAACTGTGCGCGTTGGGCGTAAAGATCGAAGATCATTACAAAACGCCGATGGATGTGGAATGGACACTGGCAGGCGGCAAGTTTGCTATCGTCCAGGCCCGGCCCATCACAGCGCTGCCAGACGAGCCGCTGGATTGGACGCCGCCGAAGCCCAAAGGGACTTATATGCGCGGCGGGCTGGTGGATTTGCTTCCCAGTCCGATGAGCCCTCTGTTTGACACCCTGGGGATTGGCTCATTAGCAAAGGAGATGGTTTCGGTTGGCGAGGCCCTCATAAAAACTCGGCCGGTATTGCCGGACGACTATTACACCTCAATCAATCGATATGCTTACATGGGAGTCAACTTTTCAGCTCGGACCTGGTGGTGGATTTTGACCATGTTACCTTCTTACCCACGGTTGGTTCGCGAGGCAGTGCCTTTTTGGCGGGATGTCGCCCTACCTAAATATAAGAAACAGGTGGAGCTGTACAAGAAAATGGATTTTGCTGGGCAAACCTCTGCAGAATTGTGGAATAATATCCAGGTACTGGTTGGCAATGTCATGGCCTACGTAGGCACTTTGTTGTTTGCCACGATGGGGAATGCCGCCGGTTCCGAGGGAATGCTGAGGATTGTATATAACCGTTGGGTGCGCAAGGAGGGAATGCCCCCAGTAGAGACGTTGCTGATGGGGTGGAACACCCTGGCGGTTCAGGGCGAGAAATCATTATTCGACCTGGCCGGTTGGATGGGGGAGAAAACTGAACTACGCGAGGCCTTCCTCACGATGGAAACCAGCCAAATCGTTCAGGCTATGCAGGCTCGAGAAATTCTTTCCGAGGGTTCTGCAACTGGTTGGAAGGAGTTTCGCGAGCGCTTCGATCAGCATTTGCAGCGTTTTGGTTACCCTGTTTTCCAGTTAGACTTCTCCGCCGATTTGCCTGGCGATCATCCCGAGCCGATGATTGAGACCCTAAAAATGTATCTAAGAGGAGAGGGCGCAAATCCTTACGAACGGCAGCGCAAGGCCGAAGAAGCACGCAAGCAGCTTTCGGCGGCGACATTGGGGCAATCAAAGGGATTGAAAGGTTGGGCGTTCCGGAAAGCACTCAATTGGGGGCAGTCGTTGGCGGAGATACGCGAGGATGCCCTGGCTGAAATTGGCTTGGGATACCCATCACTGAGAGCCATGCTCGCTGAGCTTGGCGGGCGCATGGCTCAGGCAGGCGTTCTGGAACAGGCAGAAGATATTTTCTGGCTGCAAAAAGGCGAGGTCCAGGCCTGGCTGGCTGGCCTTTCAGGCGGCAGTTTGCAGGGCGAGGTGGGAGAGCGCAAGGCCTTTAATCAGCGGGCTCGAAAATCGTCTCCGCCTTCGATGATCCCGATGAAGAAAAAATATATGGGCATCGATACTTCAGCTTTCCTGGCAGATTCTGGGCCGAACCAAAACCAGAATATTCTGAAAGGTGTAGCAGCAGGAGGAGGTAAGGTAAGCGCTCCGGCATGCGTGCTGCACGGGCCGGAAGATTTTGGCAAGATGAAGCCTGGCGATGTGCTGGTGGCGGGGACGACCACCCCGGCCTGGACGCCGCTGTTTACCATGGCTTCGGCGGTGGTCACCGACATCGGCGGGCCGCTCTCGCACGGATCGATCGTGGCTCGCGAGTACGGCATTCCGGCGGTGATGGGCACGGGCGTTGCCACGCGGCGCATCCGCGACGGGCAGATGATCACCGTGGACGGGAACGCCGGGACGGTGACGCTCTAGCATGGGGCTGGCGCGAACAATCGAAAAAGCGAACTATGAACACAACGCAGAAAAACGTGTGGATTTTGAGCTTCACCTTGCTGGTGGTGATGCTGGGTTACGGCATGGTCATGCCGGTGATGCCCTTCCTGATCACCCAGTTGGGTGCGGGTGGGACCGAGATGGGCTGGATGACCTCCAGTTATGCGCTCATGCAGCTCATCTTCGCTCCATTGTGGGGCATCGCCTCGGATCGGGTAGGTCGAAAACCCATTTTGATGCTGGGCATCCTTGGCTATGCGGTTGCGCTGCTATTGTTTGGATTGGCAAAAACCTTTCCGATGCTCTTCTTTGCCAGAGTGCTGTCGGGCATCCTTTCTTCGGCCACCATGCCCACCGCGATGGCTTACATCGGCGACAACGCGCCCGAGAAGGAGCGCAGCGGCGGGATGGGCAAGTTGGGCGCCGCGATGGGGGCGGGCGTGGTGCTGGGGCCGCTGGTGGGCGGCTGGCTTTCCGCAGACTCATTTTCGTTTCCGTTCTTTCTGGGTTCGGGGCTGGCGGCGCTGGCTTTGGTTTTGGTGGCTTTGATTTTGCCGGAGGCGCAAGAGAAGATCGCCCAACGCAAAGAAAGAAAGGGCTTCAACCTGGCGGCGGCGCGAGCGGTGCTGATAGGCCCGGCGGGCGTGCTGCTCTTACTCATTTTCATTATGGCGGTGGGGTTGGCGAACTTTCAAAGTATCATCGGGCTGTACCTGGTGCAGCGTCTGGCTTTTGACACTGCCCAGGTGGGTTGGCTGTGGATGGCGATTGGCGGCATCATGATCCTGGCGCAGGGGTTGCTGACCGAGCGCCTGACGAAATGGGTGGGGGAAAGGGTGGTGATCAGCGGCGGGCTGCTGGTGGGAGCGGCGGGGATGCTGGGCATCCTGGTGGCAGTGAACTTTTCATCCATGATGACCGCGGTCAGCATCCTGTGCCTGGGGCTGGCGCTCATGGGCCCCGCGATGAATGCGCATATTTCAGTTTTTGCCGGGGAGCATCAAGGCGCGGTGATGGGCATGAACAGCGCCTCGGCGAGTCTGGGACGGGTAATTGGGCCGTTGTGGGCAGGATGGTTGTTCGATATAAACACAGGATACCCGTTTCTGAGCGGCGCGGGTATCCTGCTGTTGGGGTTCTTGGTCAGCCTACTGGCGTTGCGAAAGAAGGCGGCTGGTTAATCTTTGGGAGGAAATGCTTTCTGGTAGGCTGCGATGGTACGGTCCCAGGTTTCGTTGGCAGGCTGGTCAATGGACTGCCGGTCTGGGTCGGCATCAAACCAGGCCAGCGAGCGCCGTACGCCCTCGGCCCAGGTGACTTTGGCATTGAACTCAGGCACGAAGCGCTTGATCTTACTGTTGTCGTAGACGGCGCTGTGGGCTTTGTCGCCGATCAGGCTACCCCACATATCCGGGTCGTAAGCGGCAATGAGTTCCGAAGGGATGTGCACCAGGTTGGGGGGCACGCCGACAGCGCGGGCGGTTTCCTGGTAAATCTGGTCCCAGGTGAGGACTTCGTCGGAGGTGATGTGGAAGGCTTCACCTAGGGCGGCGGGGTTGCAGAACAGCCCCAGCAGGCCCACGGCGAAATCCCCGTTCCAGGTCACGGTCCATAGAGAAGTGCCGTCGCCGGGGACGATGACCGGGCGGCCTTCTTTCATGCGCTGGATGACGGTGTAGGGATGATTCCAACTGCCCACGCATAAGGGGATCTGCGAGGGGCCGTAGGTGAGCGAAGGGCGGATGATGGTGACGGGAAAGCCGTTTTGGCGGTATTCGTCCATCAGGCGCTGCTCGCAGGCTATCTTGTTGCGCGAGTACTGCCAGTGGGGATTGGCCAGAGGGGTATCTTCAGTGACAATGTAATGAGAGGGCGGTTTTTCATAGGCGCTGGCGGAGCTGATAAAGACAAACTGACTTGTCTTGCCGGAGAAGAGACGCAGGTCGCGCTCGATGTCGGCGAGGGTGAAGGCGATCCAATCGACGACTACATCGAAATGCTGTCTAGAGAGCAGCTCGCTGACAGCAGCTTCGTCGGCGCGCACATCGGCGGTGATCAGTGTTGCGCCGGGAGGGGCGGGGTATTTGGTGGAGGCGGAGCGGTTGAGCAGGGTCAGGTCGTGCCCGCGCTGGAGGGCCAGATCGGAGCAGGCCGAGGAGATGAGGCCGGTGCCGCCGATGAAGAGGATTCTCATGAGGGTCTCCTGAAAGGTGAGGTGAATCCAATTATAGCGGAGAAGAAAAAATCCGCGAATGGACGCAAATAAGCGCGAATGATCTGGTAGGGGTGCAGCGGAATGAGAATAGCAGACTTTGAACCAGAGTCGAGCTGCACCCTTCTGAAAAAAACAGCCGTGGCAGGTTTTCAAAACCTGTCACGGCTGTTGTGCTTAACAATGTCTCTTATGCAATGGTGGGGCCGGTTTGGCGCTTGCGCATTTCTTCTTCTTCATTGGTCCAATCGAGGTGCATGTATTCCGGCGGGGTGTTGTCTTTGCGCCACTCGTGGAAGTCGGCCCAGATTTCATCGGACCACATCGAGTCGATTTGCGCGGTGGTGTATTTGGCTTCGCGCAGGCGCTGCAGGCCAAAGCGGTCGCGCACGTTGACCTTCTCGGCCCGCACGCAGCAAATTTCGGCCAGGTGCGGCGGTACGAAAATGACCCCCGCAGGTGTGCCCAGGACCAGGTCGCCGGGCATGCAAATGGCATTGCCGATGCGGCAGGGCACGTTGAAACCGGTCAGGGTCACGTCCCAGATGGGGGTGGGGTCGTTGCCGCGGTAGAAAATCTGGATATTGTCAATTTCCATGACCTGCTGTACGTCGCGGATGCCGCCCCAAATCACGGCGCCACCGCGCTTGGTGCGCCGCGAAATGGCCGTGGACAGATTGCCGCCCACATAGGTGCCGCCGTAGATCTTGTCGAACAGGTCCACCACCAGGACATCATCTTCCACCATTGTTTCGAGGGGCCAGGAGTTGAAGAAACCCTTGCGCCCTTCCACGTTGTGCCCGTAATCCAGGAGGGTAGTGTCCAGATCGGGGCGCTTGGGCACCATGACAGCGGTCACGGCGCGGCCCACCAGGATTTTGCCCGGCTGCGAAACTTTCCAATCGCCCTGGAACTGATACTTGTAGCCTTGATCCCAAAGCACGCCCCAGGCCTCTTCGGTGGTGACAACCCGGAAGCGGCGCAGGATGTCATCGGAGATGCGCGGGCGGCCATTTTCGAAGCGCTCGCCGGTCCATAAGGGGGTGAGTTGAAGGATGTCTTCGCGATTATCGTATTTCATGGTTCCTCTGTGGGGGATGGTGGGGATGTGAAAATTTTAGCACCGAAACAGGAGATGAGCGAGTCGCGTTATTCTTCTCCGTCTTCGTGGGGACCGTCGTAGGCATGGTGCAAGCCTTGATCTTCGCTGGAGAACATGGCATCCTTCATTTCGCCGATCATGGCGGCGCCGTGGCGGTATTGGAAAGGCCACATACTGGTCAGGTGGAAAAAGGCGATGCGGTCGCCGTTTTTGAGAGGGTGGCTCAGATCGGGCTGCAAGCCGGGCATGGCGCTGAGGTCGCCATTGATGAAGGTGATGCCGCGTTCTTCGGTGGGTAGGCCGAGATAAACCAGCAATTCGCCGACTGTGGCGCCCTCGGGAAGCTGCACCTTGGGATTGGCGTATCCGGGACCGGCAGAATCTCCGCCATATCGGGTGAGGTCACCGTAAAGCCAAACGTCCAATGTCATGTCTGCCATGTTATCCTCCTCCAATGGGGGGAAAGATGCCAACGTCATCGCCGTCGGTGAGAACAAAATCCGGCGGTTGGATGATACCGTTCACAAATGCTATTTTAACCGATTCTGCTGGAATTTGGAGCCGATCAATCAATTCCGACAAATCAGCCCCTTGGGGTAGATCCATCTCGAAGGGTGTGCCGGGAAAACCGCTAACGGGCGCGAAGTTCCCCAGGGTGGCAAAGAGCTTAACTCGTACGTGCATGGTCGGGTTCACGGACAGCGGATAATATCCTGCGCCCACAGGCAGTCGGCACAGGAGGGGTTCCACCCCCAGCAGCCTTCGTTGACTTTGCGCAGGTCGCATGTGGCGCGTAGGTCGCAATCGGGGCAAGAGGGGAAGTGGTAAGACTGCACTTCGCTGCGGAAGCGCACATATTCTTCGGACATCCAGATGTCGCCCAGCGATTGGTCGTGAACATTGCCCAGGACGTAACGGCTGACCTGCTTGTTCAAGCCGTCGATGGCGTAGTAGCTGTAGTTGTGGGAAAGGGCGTAGCAGGGCGCGACTTTTCCATCCCAGCCGACCACAATGGCCTTGTCCTGGATGAATCGGCAGCGGCGTTCGGCGCCCCAGTGCATGCGCGGAAGTTCCATGGTGGCCCAACTGACCCACGCACCGGCGCGGATGGCCCAGCTGGAGGTTTTGAATGGCTCGATGGGTTCGTGCCCATAAAGCACTTCTGAGCGCATATCCTCGGAATAGGGTAGTACGTTGCTGACCAGCACCCGCGAGACGTTGAGTTTTGTGGCCAGCATAGCCAACTCTTTGATCTCATCGGCATTGCTCTGCATGATGACGAATTCGACCCCCACCGAAGGAAACAGCGAGCCCATCTCATGCTTGAGTTCGTTGAGCTTGATGATGTTCTCGACGATGGGGTTGAGCTGCGCGCCGCGCACGTTTTCATAGGTCTCGGGGCGGCCGCCGTCGATGGATACCATCAGGCGGTCGACGCCCAGGCGGATGAGTTCACGGGCGATGCGGGGCTTGAGCAGCAGGCCGTTGCTGCCCAACGTGACTTCTAATCCCTTATTGCGCACGGCTTCGATCATGTCCAGGATGCGCGGGTGGGTGAGAGGCTCGCCAAAGCTGGTGAACACCACCCGTTCCAGGCGCGGCAGACTGTCGAGAGATGCCAAAATTTTCTTGAAGGTGTCGGCCTTCATGGGGGCCAGCGGGTCGGACCACACATTGCGGATGCAGGTGCGGCACTGAAGGTTGCAGCCGGTGGTGGCTTCGATGTACAGCTTTTTGGCATCGGGCAGGCGCGGGTGCAGGATGATGTCGCCTTCGCGCTCATCCAGCCAAAATTCCATTTCATCCGGCAGCCGCCGCCGTTCGACGAAATCGGCGGGTAATTGGATGGTATGTTGTGGGGATTTTGAGATGAGAGGCATGAGTTCTGGTATTCACCTGTAAAGCCGGGGAGGGAGTTGTCTCCCTCCCCGGAAAAGGATTGGTTTAGAGGTCGCCGAAGACGGAGTCGAGGGCTTCGTCGGGCACGTCGAAGACCTGATTGTGCGGCGGGAGCGGCTCAGTCTTCATGAATTCGGGCATTCGGTCAGCTTCCTTGCCGATGCCGGCGGCTTCGTTGAAGGCGCGCTCGATCTTGAGGATCTTGCCACCGTAATCGAGAATATCCTGCGCGGTCCAACTGGTGCCCAGGACGCCGTTGCATTCATCCAGCATGCCCTGGTAACCGGCGGCGATGTCGAGGATGGCGAAGGCGATGAACAGGCAGTGGCCGGAGGAGTCGATGAAGGCGGTGGTGGCTTGGAAGGCGCGGCTGAGGGCGGCCTTGCCTTCGGGGCTGAGGGGGTCCTGCTTGCCCATGACGCCCAGGATTTCGGGTGCGATTGTGTAGCCGGCGGTGTGATCGGCGCCCATGGTTGTGGTGGCATAGGTGATGCCGATGCCTTTCACGGCGCGCGGTTCATAGGCAGGCATGCCCTGGCCCTTGACCGTGGGGATGCGGGTGACTCCAAAGGCCTTGCCGACCATTTCGGCGCCGCCGCCCAGGATGCGGCCAAGCGGGGTGCCCTTGCCCATCTGGTGGACGAGGTCGATGGCTCCGGCCCCGTCGCCGAAGGGGATGACCCCGGCTTCCATGGCCGCGCCAATGGCAACGCCGGTCTCGATGGTATCGAGGCCGTAGTTGTTGCACAGTTCGTTCAGTTCGGCAATCTGGTCCAGGTTATCGATGCCGCAGTCGGCGCCCAAGGCCCAGTCGGATTCATATTCGAGGCAGGAGGTGTGCTCAGTGCCATCGGGTTTGTGGACGGTATTGGAGCATTGAATGATGCAGCCGGGGCTGCAAGCATGGTTGTAAAGCTCCTTGCCGATGCGCTGCTTGTTGGTCTCGAAGATGGCTTCACCGGCGATCTTGGGAGCGCCTTCAAAGCGTCCGCTGCTGAAGTTGCGGGTGGGCAGACCGCCCGCTTCGTTCATGATGTTGACCAGAACAGCGGTGCCGTAGGTGTTCAGGCCGCCCTTGGGCTTGGTGATGGCGTGGGTGCGCAGGGCTTCGATCATGTTCTTGCGGCCCTGGTCAAAGAGGGCATGGTCCACGATCTTGACGCCCGGCGCGCCTTCGCGCTTGAGGACGATCAGCTTTAGGCCTTTCGAGCTCATTACCGCGCCGAGGCCGCCGCGCCCGGCATAACGGCTGGCGCGTTTGGCCTGGTCATTGAACACAACGCCCGAGTTGCCGTAACCGTGTTCAGCGGCCATGCCGATGCTGCAGATAGAGATGCGATCGCCGAAGCGGGCGTAGACATCGGGGAAGACCTGCGGGAGGGGCTTGCCCGTATACTCGGTGGCGTCAAAGAACTCCACCTTGGGTTTGTTGCCGTCCATGCTAACACTGATGCCCCAATACTTGCCTTTTTCTTTAGGGAAGCCTTCCACAATGATGGCCTGGATGCCCATGACAGCGATATCAGCGGCCCAGGAGGTGCCTGCGTTGGCTTCCTTGATGCCGCCGGTGAGGGGCGATTTGCCGCCCACCGAAATACGGGCCGAAGTGGGGGCGGATGTGCCGGTGACGATGCCGGGGGCAAAGACCAGCTTGTTGTTAGGCCCCAGGGCGTGGCACTTGGGGGGAACTTCTTGGGCGACGAGGGTCGAGGTCAAGCCGCGGCCGCCTAAAATCTTATAGGCTTCCGGGGCTTCCTCAATGCTGGCAGAAAGATCAGTCATATTTACGCGTACGAACCACATAGAAAACCTCCTCAATCTTCATTCGGATTGGATATAGTTTACGGATGATGTATGGGGGAGAATAAGATTCTGGACCCTCCTTACTGGCCGTTTTAAAGCAAACGGCGCAAAATTAGACTATCTGGTTCAAACGACAAACCAGAATCGTCCTCCTTTGCGCAACGGCGGGTATGGAAATTGCTCTCCATGCCTTATCGTTCACCTATCCCGGAGGGAGTCAGTGAATCGGAGGGGGTGCGGGTCGTGCTTCCGCATATTGATTATAGGAAATAAGGTGTCATAAGTCAACATAAATCGGATTTCTCCTCAATTTGAAGGCAGAATCTTGTAATGCATACTCTGGAAGGGCGGTTCTTAGGTCTTAAGATGGCTAGTAAACCAGCGGGATGATTCAGCGTATAATCGGGGAGACACAATCTGCACAGTGACTCAGCGACAAGTGAGGTGCTATGGACCTGATGGCTTTCGGAGAACTGGAAAAACTCAAGCAGGAGATCAATTTCCACAATTACCGGTACCACGTGCTGGACGCGCCGGTGATTAGCGATGTGGAGTATGACCGGTTGGTGGCGCGGTTGAAGCAGATTGAGGCGGAGCACCCCGAGTGGATTACGCCCGATTCGCCGACCCAGCGGGTGGGGGGAACCGTTTCGGAGAAGTTTGCCAAGGTGCGTCACCCTGCGCCGGTGTTGAGCCTGGCGAATTGCTTTGGGGTGGACGACTTGAAGGCCTGGGTGGAGCGCATTGCCAAGCTGGACGAGCGCGTGCGCGAGGCGGATTTCGTGGTGGAGCCGAAGATCGACGGGCTGACCGTAGTGCTGACGTATCGCGATGGCCTGTTTGTGCAGGGCGCGACCCGCGGGGATGGTGAGGTGGGCGAGGACATTACCCCCAACCTGCGCACCATACGCGCGCTGCCGCTGCGCCTGCCCGTGGACCCGCAAGGCCCCCAGCCGCCGGCGGTGCTGGTGGTGCGCGGCGAGGCCTTTATGATGAACAAGGAATTTGACGCGCTCAACAAACGTCTGGAAGAGGCCGGCGAGCGCACCTATCTCAACCCGCGCAACACCGCGGCAGGCTCGTTGCGCCAGTTGGACACCGGCCTGACCGCCACCCGACCGCTGACCCTGTTCACCTATGCCATTGTGGCTGCCGACGGGCCTGTGCCGACCACGCAGTGGGGGCAGTTGCAGTTCCTCAAGGCATTGGGGCTGCCGGTTTCCCCGGACGTTGCGCACCTCTCCGATCTGGAGGGGGTGTTAGGCGCAGTTGAAGATTGGCGCGAGCGGCGCGACCGTTTACCTTATGAGGCTGATGGGATTGTGATCAAGCTCAACGACCTGGATCTGGCGGCGGAGCTGGGCTTTGTGGGTAAGGACCCGCGTGGGGCGATGGCTTTCAAGTTCCCGGCGCGCGAGGTGACCACGCGCCTGGCCGACATCGGCGTGAACGTGGGACGCACGGGTGTGCTGACCCCTTACGCCATGCTCGATCCGGTGGAGATTGGCGGGGTGATTGTCAAACAGGCCACCCTGCACAACTTTGACTACATCGCGGAGAAGGACATTCGCATTGGCGACCGGGTGCTGGTCAAGCGCGCCGGGGAGGTGATCCCCTACGTGATTGGGCCGGTCGCGGAGCTGCGCACGGGCGAGGAGCGGGTGTTTGAGCCGCCGCAGAACTGCCCGGTTTGCGGGCAGCCGGTGGAGCATTTGGAAGGCGAGGTGCCGTGGTACTGCGTGAACCTGGCCTGCCCGGAGCAATTGGTGCGCAACCTGGAGCATTTTGTCTCGCGGGGGACGATGGACATCGTCGGGCTGGGCATCAAGATCGTGGTGCAATTGGTGGAGGCCGGGCTGGTGAAATCGCCGGTGGATCTTTACAAGCTGACCAAAGAGGATTTGCTTAAGCTGGAAGGGTTTGCCGAGAAGAAGGCCGAGAACCTGCTGCAATCCATCGAGGCATCGAAGACGCAACCCCTGGCGCGGCTGATCAGCGCGTTGGGCATTCACCAGGTGGGCGAGGTGCTGGCAGCGGATTTGGCGCGCTACTTCACCGACCTGGACAGCCTGGCGCGAGCCACGGAAGAAGACCTGAAGATGATCGAGAACGTGGGGCCGAACACGGCTAAATCAATCGTGGATTGGTTCGCGCGGCCCGGCAACCTGGAAATTTTGGCCGGGTTCAAGGCGGTGGGATTGTGGCCCGTGAGCCGACCGGCAAGCGCGGAAAACGAAAGCGGGGCCAAGACCCTGGACGGGCTGGTGTTTGTGGTCACCGGAACGCTGCCCAACTTCTCTCGTGAGGGTATCAAAGAGTTTCTGCAAGGGCAGGGGGCCAAGGTGACCGACAGCGTGAGCAAGAAGACCGATTACCTGGTGGCCGGCGAAGCCGCCGGATCGAAGCTGGACAAGGCGCGCCAACTGGGTGTGCCGGTGCTGGATGAGGCTGGTTTGATGGCCTTGATCGAGGAAAGGAAGCAACCATAGCTACCCTCATTTTGAAACCTGACCGAGAAAAGCCTGTTGTGCAGGGCCGCCCGTGGATCTTTTCGGGGGCGATTGCCCGCGAGGAGGGACACGCCCAGCCCGGCGAAACGGTGGCAGTGCGCAGCGCGAGCGGCGAGTTTTTGGCCTGGGCGGCCTATAGCCCTGAGTCGCAGATCCGCGCGCGGGTATGGACGACGGATGAGGCCGAGCAGGTGAACGTGGACTTCCTGCGCGGGCGGCTGGAGCGGGCGCTGGCGCTGCGCCGGGCGGTGATTCCAGAAGATGAGACGGATGCCATGCGCCTGGTGCACGGGGAGTCGGACGGGTTGCCGGGGTTGGTGGTGGACCGCTATGCGAGTTGGCTGGTAGTGCAGATCCTCTCGGCGGGGATGGAACGCTGGAAGGATGAGGTCATTGAACTGCTGAGCGAACTGACCGGGGTGGAGAATATCTACGAGCGCTCGGACGTGGACGTGCGCAAGCTGGAAGGGCTGGCGGAGCGCACAGGCGCGCTGCGAGGCGCTGTGCCAAGCGAGCCGGTGATCATCACCGAGAACGGGCTGAAGTTTCGCGTGGATATCACCGGTGGGCAGAAGACCGGCTTTTACGTGGATCAACGGCGCAACCGGGCCCGGCTGGGGGCGTATGCGGCGGGGCGGGAGGTATTGAACTGCTTCTGCTATACGGGCGGGTTCTCCTTGTATGCGCTGCGGGGTGGGGCACGGAGCGTGCTTTCGCTGGACACTTCGGCAGAGGCGCTGGCGCAGGGGCAGGCCAATTTGGCGTTGAACGGGCTGCCGGCTGAGCAGGCGGAATGGCGCGAGGCGGATGTGTTCCAGGCGCTGCGCCTGTTCCGCGACCAGGGGCGGTCGTTCGATTTGATCGTGCTGGACCCGCCCAAGTTTGCGCCGACGGCGGCGCAGGTGGAGGCGGCGGCGAGGGGGTATAAGGATATCAACCTGCTGGCGTTCAAGCTGCTGCGCCCGGGCGGGGTGCTGTTCACGTTTTCCTGCTCGGGGGGCGTGACGGCGGAGCTGTTCCAGAAGATTGTGGCGGGGGCGGCGCTGGACGCGAAGGTGGACGCGGCGGTGGTGGAGCGCTTGGCCCAGGGGCCGGACCACCCCGTGGCGCTGAGCTTCCCCGAGGGGGAGTATTTGAAGGGGTTGGTGTGTTTGAAGCGGTGAGAAGAAATTAATCCTCGAAAAGCCCTGGCCTTGCCAGGGTGGACACGAATAAGCGCGAATGAGAGAGGAAAATACATCTACAAAGACCCATTTTCACGCATATTCTTGTAGGGGCGCAGCGGTGGTAAGAGGCATGTGAATTAACTAGAATCGAGCTGCGCCCGTGAGGAAGATAAGGGGCACTGCCCGCCAGGGCAAGTGGGCGCAGAGCAACGCAGAGAGAAGAAAAGAGAAAGGATTATTACTTTTCGCGGACAGCGGGACCACCCATGAAACTTCAACCATTTACCCTCGAACGATATTTTGCTCAATACGAATTCAGTACCAAGTACCTGTTGTGCAGTTCGGACTGCGAGTCGCTGGCGGTGAAGGACTTGCTGGCGCTGGAGCCGAGGGCGGAAGAGCGGCTGCGGGGGCTGTGGCTGGGCTATACCGAGTCGCTGGGCAGCCCGAGCCTGCGAGAGACCATCGCGGGCATCTATGCAGACATTGCGCCGGGGCAGGTGCTGGTGCACAGCGGGGCGGAAGAGGCGATCTTCTTGTTTATGAACGCGGTGCTCGAGCGGGGAGATCATGTGATTGTGCAGTGGCCCTGTTATCAATCGTTGAGCGAGGTAGCCCTTGGCATTGGCTGCGCGGTTACTCCCTGGCGGCTGCGCGAGGAAGGCGGGGCCTGGACGGCGGACCTGGACGAGCTGCGCCGGGCGTTCCGGCCTAATACGCGGGTGGTGGTGGTCAACTCGCCGCATAACCCGACCGGGTATCACTTTACGCATGCCGAGCAGGCCGAGGTGGTGGAACTGGTGGAAGAACACGGCGCGCTGTTGTTCTCCGATGAGGTGTACCGGGAGTCGGAGCACGACCCGGCGGACCGGCTGCCGGCGGCTTGTGACTTGAGCGAGCGGGCGGTGTCGCTGGGGGTGATGTCGAAGACTTACGGGCTGGCGGGGCTGCGCATTGGCTGGATT
This sequence comes from Chloroflexota bacterium, assembly GCA_023406965.1. The sequence continues at coordinate 8,471 of JAEXTI010000447.1, read as the reverse complement.
GCCACGCGCAACGCGGAGGTGTTTGCCCGGATGGCGGGGATGAAGGACTACACCACCATTTGCAACAGCGCGCCTTCGGAATTGCTGGCGGAGGTGGCTTTGAAGCACCGTGAAGAGCTTGCGGCGCGGAACGTGGCTTTGATTGTAGAGAATTTGAAGGTGCTGGACGGGTTCTTTGCCCGGCAGGCGGGGCGCTTTGCCTGGCTGCGGCCCAGGGCAGGCTCGGTGGCTTTCCCGCGGCTGGTGGATGGAGATATCGAGGTGTTTTGTCAAAGGTTGGTGACGGAGGCGGGCGTGCTGCTGCTGCCGGGGACACTGTTCGATATGCCGGGTGGATATTTCCGGCTGGGGTTCGGGCGGAGGAATTTGCCCGAGGCGCTGGGGGTGATGGAGGGGTATCTGGAGAGAGAAGAGGGATTCTCCACGAATTACACGAATGGCACGAATTGAAGAGAAGAAGATTTATCCGCGAATGAACGCTAATTGAATGCGAATGGGGTGCGAAAGGGTTTGTAGCAACTGTGATAAAAATCAAGCAGTAGCAGGGGATTTAGGGAGAGCCAGTTTGTCATTCCAGGCGCAGCCTGAATGAATGATAGCATTGAGGATCGTTAACAATTTACGCATGCAAGCGACTAAGGCGACTTTACTGGATTTACCTTCCTCCTTGAGATGTTTGTAATGAGCCCGGATCACGGAATTGTAACGGGTTGCTGAAAGGGTAGCCATGTACAAAGCAGTCCGCACAGCAGCGCGCCCTCCCCAAATCGCGCGTTTGCCGTGCATCTTTCCACTGTCGCAGTTGTAGGGAGCCACACCGACCAGAGCAGCGATCTTCTTACGGTTGAGTTGACCTAATTCCGGCAATTCGGCCAGCAAAGTGGTGGATGTTACGTTCCCAACTCCCGGAACCGAGCGGAGCAAATCGTCTTTTTCACGCCAGATGGGACTTTTTTGCAGTTGCTCGCGCAAATCAGTGTCGATATCGCTCAGTTCGTTCTCCAGCCAAGCGATATGCTCGACCAGACGTGGGCGGACGGTGGTATGACAGAGCGAGACCCGGTTTTTCTCCGCCACAAGCATCTCCAGAAGCTGGCGGCGGCGGACCATCAGCGCCTGCAGTTGGACGGTTTGCTCGTCGGATAGTTTCCGAGGTTCAGGCCGGACCGCTTCCCCAAACCGCGCCAACACCGCGGCGTCGATACGATCGGTTTTGGCCAACCGGCCCAAAGATTTGGCAAAGTCACGGGCCTGGCGCGGATTGATCACCGCCACTGGCAGACCGGCTACACCCAAAGCAGCCGCACTGGCGGCTTCGTAACCACCGGTGGCTTCCAAGATGACCAGCAGCGGTGAGTATTGACGAACTTTCTCTACCAGTTGACTGATCCCCTCCAAGGTGTTGTCAACCTGCCAACTCTCACCCTGGGGTCTGACCGCTACATCCAGATGCGCCTTGCTCACATCTATGCCGATGAATACAGGAGTACACTCACTTGTCGACATTTCGCCCTCAAAAAAATTATGGTCCCAACCTTGCCGGATACGAGCTCTTGGCCCTGGCAACTGTTCGGGCTTTTGTTGAAAGGACACGACGACCCACGCTACAAAACGGTTTTCTTTAACCTAGGGGCGCTCGATCTGCCGTGTCCCTATCCACTTTGCTTATCTTACTCTCTATCCATCATACAAGGGGCGCAGCGGTGGGAAGCGGCATGAGAATCATCCGGAAATGAGCTGCGCCCGAGAGGAAAGAGAAGAAAAACCGCGGAGGTAGAGAATGAGGTTGGGTTTTGAAGCGGGTAGAGTACGGTTCGTTTGTGGAAAAAAACGAATGGAACGAATGTACCTTTGGGGTGAAGTAAGTAGGATGGGAATGGGATAGAATGGCACGAGTATATTATAGAATTTGTGTTCTATTTTGTCAAGAAGGAATATTTTACGCGGCGGAAGAGGTAACAAATGAAGCCGAAGATTGAAGACATGGGCGAGTGGGTGACGGTGGACGAGTACACGGTGCGTGTGGAGAGCGGATTGAAAGACGCCATCATTCATGACAGCGGGGTGAGACCGCCGGAGGATGCGCGCAGTGTGCGGGTGCTGGTGGCTTACGATAACCAGTCCAGGCAGCCGTTGAAATTCCGGCTGGGACAGTGGCAGCTTGTGGATGGGGAGGGTTTTGCCTACGAATCGGAACTGCGCGATCAGTTTTACGCGGACGATGCGCGGATGAAATTACGCGAAGGGGTGCTTGACCTGGGGCAGCAGGCCAGAGGATGGGTGGCATTCAAGGTTCCCGAGAAGGCGCGGCCCGCCTATATCCGTTTTCGGGCGGATTATGTGACGTGCAACGTGATCAATGTGAGGGTGTCACAACCCGGCATGGAGAGGGAGACGGATGGACAGAAGCCCGAGGCGCTGCGGTGCCCGGGATGCGGCGCGCCGCTGCCGATTGGTGGAGGAGCCACCACGCTTTGCGCGTATTGCGGCAGCATGGTGGTTGTGCCGAAGAAGCTGCGCAATTAGGAACCAGAGGTTCTTTGTCGCGCGGGCTAAAGCCCTTGCTAAGTTTACGGAGGCCAGGGTTTGGGAGGCTCAGGGATCAGAGAGGTGAAAAGTAGAAGTTAGGACGGCTTGTGCAGCCGTCCTTTTATTCGTGCCTGGGAATGATTATAATGAACGCTATCCGAAAAGAATCGCTGGGCGGGGCGGGCCCAAACAACAAAAGGAGCATGTATGGCTTTGAAGCATGGCTTTGAACTGCTGCGCGAGGAGCATATCGCCGAATTGAACTCGACGGCGCGAGTATACCGGCACGTGAAGAGCGGCGCGGAGCTGCTTTCGCTGATCAATGACGATGAAAACAAGGTTTTTGGCATCACCTTTCGCACCCCTTCTCTGAATTCAACCGGGGTGGCGCACATCATGGAGCACTCGGTGCTGTGCGGGTCGCGCAAGTACCCGGTGAAAGAGCCTTTCGTGGAGCTGATGAAAGGCTCACTGAACACCTTCCTGAATGCCTTCACCTACCCGGACAAAACCTGTTACCCGGTGGCCAGCCAGAACACGCAGGATTTCTACAACCTGGTGGATGTGTACCTGGACGCGGTGTTCTACCCGCTGATTGGGCCGTACACCCTCAAGCAGGAGGGCTGGCATTACGAACTGGACAGCCTGGACGGCGAGTTGACCTACAAGGGCGTAGTGTTCAATGAAATGAAGGGCGCGTACTCCTCGCCGGACGGGGTGCTGGATGAGGCGGTGCAGCAGGCCCTGCTGCCGGATACGATCTACGGAATCGACAGCGGCGGTGATCCGGTGCATATTCCTGATTTGACCTACGAAATGTTCAAGGATTTCCACGAGCGCTACTACCATCCCAGCAATGCGCGCATTTATTTCTCGGGCAATGACGACCCGGAGCAGCGCCTGGCGATTCTGGATGCGTATTTGCGCGATTTCGATCAAATACCGGTGCCTTCGAAGATCGATCTGCAGGCCCGTTTTGACGCGCCGCGGGTCGTGACCCAGCCCTATGAGGTGAGCGAATCGGAAGAAAACCCCAAGGCGATGATGACCACGGCCTGGCTGCTGCCCGAAACCGGCGACGTGGAGCTGACCATTGGGCTGGAAGTGCTCAATCATATCCTGATCGGCACCTCTGCATCGCCGCTGCGCAAAGCACTAATCGATTCGGGGTTGGGCGAGGACCTGACCGGGCGCGGCGCGGAAACGGGGTCAAAGCAGATGTTTTACTCGGTGGGCATGAAGGGCGTGCAGTCTGAGAACTTGCCCGCGGTGGAGAACCTGATCCTCGACACGCTGAAGAAGCTGGCTGAGGAAGGCATCGACCCGGACACGGTGGCGGCTTCGTTCAATACAGTGGAATTCGTTCTGCGCGAGCGCAACACCGGACGCTTCCCCCGCGGGTTGATGACCATGCTGCGGGCGCTGGACACGTGGCTTTATGAAGGGGACCCGCTGGCCTTGCTGCGCCTGGAAGAGCCGCTGTCGAACATCAAACGCAAGCTGGCGCAGGGCGAGCGCTATTTTGAGAATTTGCTGCGTGCATACTGGCTGGAAAATAATCACCGGGTGACGGTGCGGTTGGAGCCGGACGCAGGCCTGGCGGCGCGGCGGGCCGAGGAAGAGAAGGCCCGGCTGGCCAAAGCGCGGGCGGGCATGACAAAGGCTGATTTGGAAGGCGTGATGGCCGACGCGGAAGAGTTGAAGCGCCGCCAGGACGTGCCCGACAGCCCCGAGGCGCTGGCTACCATCCCCAGCCTCAAGCTGGAGGACATCGACCGTGAAATCCGGCGCATTCCGGCGGAGGAAATCGCGGGCGGCCCGGCGAAAATTCTCTATCACGACCTGTTCACCAACGGGATCGTGTACTTTGATTTGGGTTTCAATTTGCATACCCTGCCCAAGGAATGGCTGCCTTACGTTCCGCTGTTTGGGCGGGCGCTGACCGAGATGGGTACCCAACGCTCCAGCTTTGTGCAGTTCTTGCAGCGCATCGGGCGCTCGACGGGCGGCATTCGCCCGCAGACGATGATCTCGGCGGCGGTGGGCCGCCCGCAAGCGGAGGCGTGGTTCTTCCTGCGCGGGAAGGCCATGCTGGACCAGACCGGCGAGTTGCTCGATTTGATTACAGAAGCCTTGTTGGAGGCGCGCCTGGACGATCGCGAGCGCTTCCGGCAGATGGTGCTGGAGGAGAAATCGGGGCTGGAGAGCGGCCTGGTACAGTCGGGCCACAGAGTAATCAACTTGCGCATGAAGGCGCATTTTGACGAGGCGGGCTGGGCCGTGGAGCAGATGTACGGCGTGAGCCAGTTGTTCTTCCTGCGGGCTTTGCTGGAGGAGATTGACAAGGATTGGGCCTCTGTGCAGCAGCGCCTGGAAGGCATCCGCGCGGGGCTGTTCCGGCAGGGGAATGCGATTGCCAACGTGACGCTGGACGCCAATAGTTGGAAGACCGTACGCCCGCGGTTTGAGGCTTTCCTGGGCGGATTGCCGGGAGGCATGAGCCAGAAAGTGGATTGGAGCGGGGCCGTGGAGCGGGGCGGCGCGGGCGAAGGGTTGACCATCCCGGCGCAGGTGAATTACGTGGGCAAGGCGGGCAGTCTGGTGGCAGCGGGCTACCGGCTGAACGGCTCGGTGCTGGCGATTTTGCAACTGCTGAACACCACCTGGATGTGGGAGAAAGTGCGCGTGCAGGGCGGAGCGTACGGCGGGTTTGCGGCTTTTGAGCTGTACTCGGGGGTGTTCTCGTACCTGTCGTACCGCGACCCCAACCTGCTGGCCACGCTGGATACCTACGACAAGACGGTGGACTTCTTGCGTGAGTTGAAAGTGCCGTCGGAAGAGTTGACTAAGGCTGTCATCGGGGCGATTGGCGAACTGGACACTTACCTGCTGCCGGACGCCAAGGGTTTTTCCTCGCTGACACGGCATTTGATCGGTGTGGACGACGGGTGGCGGCAGCAGTTCCGCGACGAACTGCTGGCGGCCAGTCCGCAGGATTTTGTCGCGCTGGCGGATGCGCTGGAAGCAGTGAGCAGGGACGGGTTGACCGTGGTGCTTGGCTCGGAAGGGACTTTGCAAGCGGCCAACGCCGAGCGGGAAGGGTTGCTCAAGATCACCAAAGTGTTGTAGCGATAACGCGAATCAAACCTGACAGGTCTCCGAGACCTGTCAGGTTTTTTGTATGCAGGGGGGGAGGAACAGATGAATTTTCTCAAGAAGGTTGTGCGGGTGATGGCTGCCACTTTGATAGCGGTAGCGGGTTGGGGGAGCGTTTGGACGGGGCAGGTGGCCCGGGCGGCGGGGACTACGTATTACGTCTCGACCAGCGGCAATGATGGGAACAACGGACAGTCGGCGGGGGCGCCGTTCAAGACGATTGGCAAGGTGAATGGATTGGCCTTACAACCCGGCGATACGGTCTTGTTCCGCTGCGGGGATACCTGGCGTGGAGAGATGCTGCGCATCACGCGCTCGGGGCTGGCGGGCAGCCCGATTACATTTGGCTCGTACCCGGAGCGGGATTGCGAGAACCAGCCGGTGATCTCGGGGGCACAGCCGATTGGCGGATGGGGGGGATCAGGCACACCGAATATATATGTTGCCGACCTGGACGAAGGCACAAACGCCGGCAAGTTCCCCAAAGGCCTCAACCAGTTGTTCCGCGGGGGGGCGCGATTGGGGATTGGGCGCTGGCCCAATCTCGACGCGGGGGATGGAGGATATTCGACGATCGATGCGCAGCCGGGAGACTTTCAGTTTACGGACAACCAGCTCCCGGCGGTCAACTGGACGGGGGCCACGGCGCACATCAAGGGCATGCGCTGGTATATCCTCAACCGGCAGGTGACCGGCGATAGCGGTAACACCCTCACGGTAGAGTCTAGACTGGGTTGCTGGGCTGGCAACTGCACGGGCTGGGGCTTTTGGCTGGACAGCCATATAGCAACCCTCGACCGGGATGGCGAGTGGTATTACAGGCCTTCCGACAATAAAATTTTCCTGTTTTCCACTTCGGGGCTGCCTGCCAACGGGGCCATCGAAGGCTCGGCGGTGTTGAATGCGGAAAGCGCGTATGCCGGAGGGATCATCCTGGGGCGGCACCTGGAGGAGCACATCTCCTACGTGGTGGTGGAGAATTTTGAGATCAGCAAGTGGTTTGAAAGCGGGATCACCACGCCGGTGAATCTGGAAGCGGATGAAAATTACCAGATTGTTTTGCGTAATAACGTGATCCGGGACGTGAACGGAACGGGTATCCGCCTGGCAACCTGGGTGTGGAACGCCGGAGACGCTTCGGGCTGGCGCGGGGGGCGATATATCACCGTGGCGGGCAACACCATCGAGCGGGCCAACCGCATGGGGATCGACTCATACGCGCGCCTGTCGACGTTTGAGAACAATACTATCCGCGACGTGGGCATGATTGCCAACCTGGGGAAGAGCGGGATGGGCTGCGAGATGGACGCGGGAGAAGGCGCCTGCACCGAGGACGGGGCAGGCATCCGCATCAAGGTGGACCAGCGCGCCTATTCGGGCAACAGCAACACCCTCCAGTACAACCGCCTGGAGCGGATTGGGCATAACGGCATCGATGTGTTTGGCTTTGGCAACACGGTTTATCGAAATGTAATCAACCGCCCGTGTTTTTCCAAGGGCGACTGCGGCGGGCTGCGCAGCTTTGGCAGCAACAACCTGAACGATACGCCGGTGTACGATCTGGTTGTCCGAGAAAATATTATCGTGGACTCGGTCGGGAACACCGACGGGGCACATTCGGCTTATGACGAGCTGTTTGGATTTGGCCTATATTACGACAACGGCTCGCGCAATGTGACCACGCAGGGCAATGTCATCGCCCGGTGCACGGCGGCGGGGATTTTGTATCAGCGCTCGACCGGGTCGGTGTTGAACAACATCTTGTTTGACAATTTTTACCCCAACTCGTGGGGCGCGCAGTTGGTGTTGACGGATTCGGGGGCGTATGTGGGCACGCACACGGGCAACACCTTGCTGGGGAAGCAACCCAACACCTGGACGATGGACCTGGATGCGAAGACCAGGTTGGGTACTTCGAATAACAACGGCTTTTATCATTCCTCGCGGATAAATCACATCCGCGCGGGGAGCGAATATACGCTGGCGGGCTGGCGGTCGGCTTCGGGGAAGGACGGCAGCTCAGTGGAGCGGGTGGATGGGGATTTGGCGGGCGCGGAGTTGTTTTATAACGATACAAACAGCGTTCAAACCATTTACCTGGAAAAGCGCTATGAAGACCTGGCAGAGAACGAAGTGCCGATGATCATCACTTTGCAGCCTTTCACGGGGCGTATTTTGGTGCCGACTGGAGATCCGATTGCGAATTTGACCCTCACCAAGAGCGCGCCTGCCGGAGTGGAGGAGGGTGGCACAATTGAATACCGGTTGACCGTGACCAACAAGGGCGGGGCGGCGGCCACCAACTTGATGGTGAGCGATGTGCTTCCGGTAGGGACGACTTATGTGAGTGGGGGCAGTGAGTCTGGCGGCGTGATCACATGGACAATGAGCAGCCTGGCGGCGGACACGTCGGCGGAGTTTGCCTTCACGGTGACGGTGCTGCCGGGGACGAAGGCGGTGCGCAACACGACTTACAGCGTGACGGCAGACGACCTGGCGCCGGTGAATGGCAGCACGGTGATCACGATTGTTGATCCAGAGGTGGTTTACTTGCCGCTGGTGATGCGATAAGCAAGGAATATTCTGTACCAAAGAACGTTACAAAAAGTTTACAGCCTATGGCGGCACAATTGTGCTGCCATAGGCCGGGTTGGTATAATGAATCGTATCTACTTTTATTAGGTGAGTAGATACGATGATTCAATCCAATCGGTTGGCGAATTTTTGTTGCTGCTCAGCCCTTTGGGGAAAGAGGCCGAATTTGTGGTGTTTGGAGGGGCGAAGCC
>JAEXTI010000414.1 GCA_023406965.1 Chloroflexota bacterium | reverse complement strand
AACTAAAATCGGCGTTTCGCAACATGGCGCGCCAATACCATCCGGACGTGAATAAAGCGGCGGATGCTGAAGAGCGCTTTAAGGAGCTCAACGAAGCCTACGCGGTGCTGTCGGACCCCGACAAGCGGGCCGCTTACGACCGCTTTGGACATGCCGGACTGAACGGGATGGGTGGCGCGCCCGATTTCACCACTGTAGACTTCTCGGATATTTTCGAGGAGTTGTTTGGCTTTGGCATGGGCATGGGCGGACGCTCACGCGGCGGACGCAATAATCCCCGGCGCGGCGCCGATTTGAGTTACTCGCTATCACTCAATTTTGAAGAAGCAGTCTTTGGCGTCGAAAAAGAAGTCGAAATTACCCGCGATGAAACCTGCGGCACCTGCCGCGGAACTGGCGCCGAGCCCGGTACCAGCCCGCAGCGCTGTTCGGCTTGCGAAGGCCGTGGCGAGGTCCGCCAGGTGCGCCAGACCATCCTCGGCTCGATGGTGCAAGTGACCACCTGTCCCACATGCAACGGCCAGGGCACGGTCATCACCTCGCCGTGCAAAACCTGCCGAGGGCGCGGCCTTGAGCGCAAAACAGTCAAGCGCAATGTGTCCATCCCGGCGGGAATTGATAACGGGCAGCAAATCCGCCTGGCGGGCGAAGGCCAGCCGGGCCAGTTCGGCGGTCCCAACGGCAACCTGTATATCGAGATTCAAGTCAAGCCCCATCAATACTTCCGCCGCAAGGGTGACGACCTGCTGCTCAACTTGAACGTGAATGTAGCTCAAGCCACCCTGGGCGCGGAAGTGGAAATTCCCACAATCGACGGAAAGACCTCTTTGACCATTCCTGCCGGAACGCAACCGGGCAAGGTGATCAACATCCGCGGCAAGGGTGTCCCGCATCTGCGCACCACCGGGCGGGGTGACCAACTGGTGGTGGTGAACGTGGAAGTGCCCACGCGCATCAGTCCCGAACAACGCAAGATCTTTGAACAACTGGCGCAAACCCTGGGCAGCGAAGTGCTGCCGCAGGAAAAAAGCTTCTTTGACAAGCTGCGCGAAATTTTTTAAGCCTGTTTTCAAAAAAAGCAAAGTCCTGCGATGCAAACGCGTCGCAGGACTTTGCTTTTAAGAAAGGTTTCGTTTACTCTGCCGCTGCGATTTCCACAACCGCAGGCGCAGCCGGGGCGCGCCCCGCGCGGTAAGCCAGGTACATGGCGCCCACACCGACCACGGTTGCGATAATCGCAACCAACCAACCCAGCAAGAAGATCGGGCGGATCAGTGCATAGATCAATACACCCGTCAGCAGTGCCCACACCTTGGGATGCGAGGCCTGCGGGGCGATCTTGCCAACCAGTAACTGGCCGATGAGCACTGAGAAGACCACTTTGCTGCCGGTGCTAACCAGGAAACCAAACACCGCCACGGCCAGGCCCAGGGCGCTGAAGCCCAGGCCAAACACCGGCCCGGAGACAGCCCCGAGGGTCAAGAGCGTTAGCAGCAAACCGACGCCGAAGATCAGGCTGGCGGCTACGAATGCAATCACCCATCCTAGCAGAACGGTCAGCAATCCATAGCCCGCGGAGGGCAGCGGGTTGGCGCGGGCCTGATCGATCACTTTTTGGGTGACTTTGGGCATGAGCCACAGGGCCAGACCACCAAAGATGAGCAAGGCCGCCAGTTCGCGCAAGAAGTCGAAGAACCAGTGCAGCACGGGCAGTCGTGTCTCGATCCGAGGGCGAACAATGGGCCGCTGCGGATCTTCCGGCACGGGCATGGGCGTCTGGTAGATGAGTTGCTCGGGGGCGACACCCTGGATGGTGTCTGTTTGCGGAACAGGGCTGGTATAGGTCATCGTCCCGCCCACAGAAGCATCTTCGGACACGCGCAGCCCCGGCTCTACCGGCACGGGCATGTAAGGAACGAATTCGGGCATCCGGTCCATGCTTTCACCCGTGGTCTCATTCATATAGATCTGCACGTTGCGGCCAACCTTGCCGTTGAGTTCCACCGCGTTGGCAGCGGCCTGGATGTCGCGCCCGACTTCGCCCGAAACCAGGGCCTGGTACGATCCGGTGAACTGATCGCGCTCAATCAGCGAGCCGGATTGGCTTTTGAAGCTGAACCCACCGAAGTACAGGTTGCGCGCCACAGAAGCCGTCTCTTCAAGGGTCATTTCAGATCCGCCGCCAAAAACAGAGCCGGTGCTCTTGCCTTCAAAGCGGATAGTTTGCCCGCCCATAAACACGTTGCCATCAATCTCAGCGGTTGAGGAGATCTCAACCGTTGAACCGGCGGCAAAGACATCGCCGTTGACCTTGCCGTTGATGGTCACTGTTTCGCCAAAGGCGAAGAGAATGCCGTTGACGGTGCCATCCACAACCACATGATCACCCTCTACGAGGACATCGTCATCAATGACCTCGTCGGTGCCGATTTTGCCATCATCGTCAATATAGGCGGCAGCCACCGGACGGGCCGTGCCCGCCACCAGTACGAGAGCAAAAAGAAACACAAACGTAAAACGCAGCCAGGTCTTCATCATATTGCCTTTCACAAAAAAAATCAGGAGCACTCGCCCCTCATAAAACCATATACGCAGGTGAGTGGAGAAAGTTTCAAAAAAGAAAAGTTACTGCTCAACCGAGGAAGCAGAAAGGGACGCAAACAAAAACCCTAAGGGTTTTAGAAACCCTTAGGGTTTGTTTGGACACGACAAAAATCCGCTTACAGATCGGAAGTGCAGTTGGGGCAGCGAGTAGCCTTGATCGGGATGGTGGAGAAGCAGTGCGGGCACTCTTTGGTGGTTGGAGCGGCGGGAGCAGCGGCCTTAGGAGCGGTGAGTTTGTTGACTGCTTTGATCACCAGGAAGATGACGAAAGCCACGATAACGAAATCAATGAGAGTTTGAATGAACATTCCATAGTTGATGGTGGGCGCGGCAGCAGCTTTGGCTTCCTCCAGGGTGGCAAACCCTTGTCCACTCAGATCGATGAACAGGCTGGTGAAAGGCATTTTGCCCAGCAGCATCCCAATGGGCGGCATGATGATGTCGTTAACCAGGGATGTCACGATTTTACCGAATGCCCCGCCGATGATCACGCCGATCGCCAGATCCAGGACATTCCCGCGCATTATGAAGGTTTTAAACTCTTTCCACATAGACATTCTCCTCATTAGACAAATTTCGTATTTATTAGAAAATACATTTATCATTCTATAGCCGCACCGACAATTATGCAAGCCGGGCATGGAGGCCAAAACCCAGGAGTATAATACAGTCATGTTGCCTCAGAACCCCGAGCGTTCCCTGTACCAGCGCATTTATGACGTGGTTCGCCAGGTACCTCCTGGACGCGTGACCACCTACGGGCGTGTTGCGCGCATGGTGGGTGGAATTTCGGCCCAAATGGTTGGCTTTGCACTGGCGGCACTGCCCAGCCGCCCCGATGGCGCCGACGTGCCCTGGCAGCGGGTGATCAACGCGCAAGGCAAGGTTAGCCCACACGGTTACGGCTTTGGCACGGCCATTCAAAGGGAGTTATTGGAAGGCGAAGGCATTGTGTTTGACGCCGAAGGGCGCGTTGATCTAGAACAATTTGGCTGGTAAAGCCAGGTTATTATTTGTACTTCTTCAAGGTTAAACTTCATTGATTTATCGTCTACTGCGCTTAAATCCCGATCTACCTGAGGATCGCAATTCCTACTATCTGGTGATTGAAGTCTTTTGGGCCTGCATTCTGGGTGCTGCTGCCAGCTTCAACGCCACCTTTGCGCTGCGTTTGGGAGCATCCAACGAGGCCATCGGACTGCTTTCGTCGATTCCTGCCCTACTGGCTATGCTGATCGCCATGCCTGCCGGGCAGTTTTTGCAATCCCGGCGCAACGCCAAGCCCTGGGTGCTGGGTAGCTTGCTCATCCACCGGGCAGGCTTCCTGCTCATTGCCGCCATGCCGTGGATCAAAATCCCCGGGGTGAATCCCGGCTTGCTGGTGGTGATCGCATTAATCCTTATCGGCGCCCCGGCTCACTTTTTCAATGTAGGCTTCACTCCCCTGCTGGCCGACGTCATCCCCGAGTCACGCCGCGCAGCTATTTTCACAGCCCGCAACGTGGTCAACGGCGCCACTCTCAGCCTGTTTGTTTTCCTTTACGGGCAGTGGCTGGAGGCGGGCTGGGCGCCTTTCCCAGACAATTACCAGATCATGTATGCCTTCGGCTTTGTCTTTGCCATGCTCAGCCAGTTTTTCCTGCATAAGGTGGGGGTGCCGCAAAAAGCCGTTTTGGAAGTTCCTGCTGCGAAAAACACGCCCCAGAAACAATGGGCCGCTCTGCGCGAAATGATGCGCAGCCAGCCTGCCTTCCGCCGGCTGACCTTCAACACGATCTTACACGCGCTGGGGCTTTGGTGTGTGGGTCCGTTATACATCATTTACTATGTGCGCGAGTTGGGCGCCTCGGATGGCTGGGTGGGATTGCAGGGTACCATCGCCAGTCTGACTGCTATTCTGGGCTGGATGATCTGGCGGCCCATCGTGGTGCGCTACGGCGAGCCGCGCATCCTGCGCTATGTCATCGTCCTGCTGGGACTTATCCCGCTGATGATCGGCCTGCTGCCCAACCTGACCCTGATCCTTTTTGTGATCGCCTTGAACGGCTTGCTGGCTCCCGCGGTCAACCTCAGTCACTTCAACATTCTGCTAAAGGTGATGCCCCCCGACCAGCGCCCGGTCTTCACCGCGCTCTATACCACGCTGGTCAACATGGGCGCGTTTCTCTGCCCGATGATTGGCGTGCTGGTGGCGGATTGGATCGGCCTGGCCCCGGCATTAATCGGCTTTGGGGTGCTATCCATCCTGGGCTCCACCTCTTTTTGGTGGCAGCGCGTGCTGCCTGACCGGCCCGCTGTGGTCGATCCTGTGTCCTAGAGCTTATCCAAAAGTTCGGAAGAATAGCGATTTTTTCGGGTGTGGGTAACATCACAACAATCAACCTGTGAAGACGGTATCGCCCCCCTCGGGGGCCGTAGTAAAAATAAAAAGGGGGTTTTTTTTTGGG
>JAEXTI010000408.1 GCA_023406965.1 Chloroflexota bacterium | reverse complement strand
AGCGGGAACTGGCTAACTTGCAGCGGGGATCTTTCATCCAGCTTGCAGTGAGCCTTATGCTCATTGCCCTGGGGGGCGGCGCGGCGATCTGGATTACGGTAGGGCAGCCTTTGCGCAAGCTGACCCGGGCAGCCGAGCGGATTACCGAAGGCGACTTGAATGTGGTGGTTGACCCTGAGGATATGGAGGATGAGCTGGCTATCTTGGGAAAGACCTTCAACCAAATGACCATGACAATGCACAATTTGATTTCGGGTCTTGAAACAAACGTGGCGGACCTGGTTCAAACGACAACGGCATTGGAAGTGAGTGAGCGACGATTCCGAATGATTTTTAATTCGGTGAATGATGCGATCTCCCTGCGAGATATCGAGTCCGGGGGCATCATTGAGGTCAATGACCGGATGTGCGAGATGTATGGATACTCGCGCGAGGAGTTCATTGAATCCAAAATCGGAGCATTGAGTTCTGGAGAAGGGCCTTATACGGGTGAGGAAGGCTGGAAACTGATCCGGAAAGCGATGACAGAGGGGCCCCAAAGCGTGACATGGCATGCCAGGCACAAGGATGGACGTTTGTTTTGGGTGGAGATCAACCTGACCGCGGTGCGCGTGGGGGATGACGACCGGATCCTGGTGGTAGCGCGCGATGTAACTGCTCGTAAAGAAGCGGAGGAGAAAATTCAGGAGATGAATGCGCAACTGGAGCAGCGCGTTCAGGAGCGCACTGAAGAATTGGTAGCGGCTAACCGAGAATTGGAGGCCTTCACTTATTCGGTGTCTCACGATTTACGCGCGCCGTTGAGGGCGATGGATGGTTACTCGCGGATTTTGCTGGAGGATTACGGCGCAGAAGCGCCGGTGGAAGCGCAGAATTACCTGAAATCTATTCGCAGGAATGCGCAGCACATGGGGCGGTTGATCGACGATTTGCTGTCACTTTCACGCTTGGGGCGCAAGCCGCTGAACAAACAATGGTTGGAGGTTGGCGAGATCGTGGAACAAGCCCTGCAACAACTGGTTGACGACCAGCTAGGCAGAGACATAGAGTTGAGAATTGGTGAACTGGGCAAATGTCAGGGAGACGCTACCCTGCTACAGCAGGTATGGGTGAATTTGCTGACCAATGCGTTGAAATTTACGCGAAGCAGCCATCCGGCGGTGATTGAGGTTGGAAAACTAGATGAAACAGACCGCACGGTGTATTTTGTCCGCGACAATGGGGTGGGTTTTAATATGGCGTATGCGGATAAGTTGTTTGGGGTGTTTCAGAGGCTGCATCGCAGCGAGGAGTTTGAGGGGACGGGAGTTGGGCTGGCGATCGTGAAGCGAATCATCGAGCGGCACGGTGGGGAGATTTGGGCGGAAGCGGAGCCGGGCAAGGGGGCTGCGTTTTACTTTACGATTTAGAACAGGGGGCGAAAGAGGAACCGCAGACCCTGGCACTGCCCGCCAGGGCAAGTGGACGCGGAGAAGCGCAGAGAGAAGAGGAGGGGGGAGGAAGAGGGATTGCTCAGGCGGCGCGGGCGAGGGCGGTGAGGGCCAGGACGATGATGGATAGGACGATGTTGGCACGGAGCAGGAGCCGTTCGCGACGCTCGAGCGAGGCAGTGCGGTTTTCGTCGATGGGTTTTCCGGCGGCACGCAATAAGGCGGTGCGGCGAATGGCGGGAAGCAACCCCCAGGTGCTATATGCGGCGACAGCGACCATTAGCCCAATGACCAGGTGCTTGACCAGGATGGCAGCGGCCCAAGGTGAGCCAATGGAAAGAAAGCCGGCGTAATTGGGATGGGCGCTCATTTGGAACATCCCGGTGCCGGTGAGCACTGCCAGGCTGAGCCAACCGAGGGTTTGCAGTCGCTGTTGCAGCTTGCCTAAGAGGGCGGAGTAGGAGGCTGCGTCTAAAGCGCGCTGCGCCGCCGGGACGACCAAAAACGCCAGAGTGAACAAACCGCCCAGCCAAGCCACGGTAGCCAGCATGTGAAGCCAGTACGCGAAAGCCAGGACGATGGGCGGCATGTTGACCATGACAGGATTCGTCTAGGGGTTGGCGGGCGGCGCAGGGGACTCTGCGGTGGGCTCGACCGTGACCTCGGCGGTTGGTTCCACGGTGGGCTCTTCCGTGACCACGGGAGTGATCAAGGATGGGTCCAGCGTGGCGGTAGGCGTGGGGGTCACCTCAGGGGAAGGCGGGGCCTCGGTGGGCTCGGTGCAGGCGCTGATGAGGTTGGCTAAAGCCGTTTCCAGCTCCGGTTCGGTGCGAATGCCGATGGCGTTCTGGTAATGGATGACCGCTTCGCAGGCTTTGTCGGTCTGCTCTAGTTGTTTTGCGTATTCAATCGAGGCGGTGCGGAAGCGCTCGGTGGCGGTGATGCCGTTGATGTCGATCATGTTGGGGACGAAGGGGTAGATTTGGGAGAAGTAATTCAGCACCTGATCCCAGCGCACCTGCCAGAAGCTGGCCCCGGCGATGTACATGCGGGCCCAGTTGCGCAAGCCCTTGGCTTCTTCGTCCAGGGGAGCAAAGCGCTCGGTGAGGGTCAGGTCGTAAATGCCGGTTTCCAACTGCCCGCGGCTGATGCGCACATACCCGCGGTGGCGCAGGCATACATAATACAGGCCGTCGACATCAATTGCTCGATAGGTGGGGTTTTTGTCGCGCAGCGCGTCGAGTGTTTCGAGGGCTGATTCCCACTCGCTGGCTGCCATGAGCTGTTTGGCGTGGTTGAAAATATCTTCTTCGCCGCGGAAATCGGGTGTCGGCGTGAGAACAACCGTGGTGGGAGTGGGGGCGAGCGTGGGGGTCTTGGTGACCGCCATGGCGATCATGACCTCGGTGAGCTTGTCCATGGCGCCGGGGAAGCTGGGATCGAGCGAGATGACGTATTCCAGGCGCGTGCGGGCCACTTCGTAGTTTCCAGCGGCCTGTTCCTGGAGGGCCAGCATGAATTGTTCGGTGGCTTCGGTAGCAACTTGCTCCTGGAAGGCGGCGTTACGATCGGCCAGGGCGACTTTGTAGCCAATAAAGGTGCCCAAGCCGCCCAGGACGAGCACGGTGAAGATACCGGCAAGGATCCACAACCAATTGAAACGGCGTTTCTTGGGGGGAACCGGGACAGGGGAAGTATCGCCGACCGGCTGCGGAGTTTGGATCTTCATGGTTTGATCCAGGGCAGGCTGGGTCGGTTGGGTGTTTTCAATGTTTGATTCGGACATAGGCCGTATTATACCGCAAAGGGAAGCCGGTTCTCCGGCTGGGCAGCGGCAATCCTTTCAAGTCTCATCTATAACTTAAGTAACAGGCGCAGCTCCTGCCAGATCCAAGGCAGGATGAGCAGCGCCCCGGCAGCGAGGGCCGCCAGGCCGCCGAAGAGCGGGTGAGAGGCGGTCCAGGAGAGGTTGGCGATGAAGAGGGCCAGGCCGCCACCGGTGATGGCAGCGCCCAGAGCGCGGGGCAGGGTGCTACCCAATTTGATGGGGCGGCCCATGCGGCGAGTGAGGATGATGAGCAGGGCGATGGGTTGAGCGGTGAAGATGATGGAGTCAGTCAAGCTGATGCCGGCGGGCCCGAGAGGGCGGAAAAGAAGGCTCGCAATGGCGATGTAGAAGGCAAAGGAGATCCAGCCGGTGATGAGCGGGGTGCGGGCGTCCTGACGGGCGTAGAACGAGCGGGCGGCCACTTCCATGAGGCTGTGCCCGGCGATGCCAAGCAGAAAGCCGCGGGTTGTCCACAGCAAGGTTTGGGTGCCTTCGGGGCCAAAACCAAAGACCATGCCCAGCAGGGGGCCGATTCCACCTCCCATGACAGCGGCGATGGGAATAGTGATGCCCGCCAGCACGCGCACGGCGCGTTGAAGGGTTGCATGGAAGGCATCGTCATCTTTCGCTGCGGCATACTCGGAGAGGGTGGGAAGCAAGGCGGTACCGATGGTGGTGCCGATGATGGTCTCGGGGATCTGCATGAGCATCCAGCCGTAGGTGAGGGCGGTGACGGAGCCGGTTTTGAGGCGCGAGGCAAGATTGTCACGCAGCAGATACACACCCTGGATGTAGATCATGGTGAGGAGGCGGGGGCCCATGAGGGCCAGGACTCGCTGAACGCCCTCGGTTTTCAGGCCCAGTGAGGGGCTCCAGCGGAATTTGTAGCGAATGAGACCGGGAATTTGCACAGCCAGGTGCAGGGCGGCGCCGATGATGGAGCCGATGACCAATCCCTGGACGCCCAGCCCGGCAGCGGGCAGGGTGACGGGGCCGAAGGCAAAGGGTTCTTTGGGTACGAGAACCAGAGCGCCGAAAATTTGGCCGATATCGTAGACAAGAGGGGCCAGAGCGGGCAAGAGGAAGTGTTGGTTGGATTGCAAGCCGGCCATGACCAGGCCGCTGACCGAGAAAATGAGCGTGCCGATGAGGTTGAGGCGCATCAATTGGACCACGAGGGCTTGTTGTTCGGGGCCAAAACCGGGGGCCACGCCCACGCGCGAGCGCACCAGGGGTTCAGCGAGGAAGAAGACGACCACGGATAAAACCGCGGTGACCAGGAAAACGAGATTGACTACTCGAGAGAAGAGTTTCCAGCCTGAATCGCGGCCTTCCTGGGTGATGGTGCCCGTGAGGACGGGGATGAATGCAATGGCTAACGCGCCGCCGGAGATGAGGGCGTAGAGCATGTCGGGGATGTTGTTGGCGACGTTGAAGGCGTCTAACAAATCGGACATGCCAAAGATCTTGGCGACGATGATCTGCCGGATAAAGCCGGCGGCTTTATCGAGGGCGAAGAAGACAGCCAGAAGGATTGAAATGCGGGTTAGTCGTGACATAGGCCCCATGATACCATGAGAAGAGACAATCTCTTCTCTGGACGTCAAAACATAAAGAATGGTTCCAATTAACCGGCAGTGGTGGAATTGAGCAGGGATTGCTCTTCTTCCTGGGCCACGCGGATGCCTTCTTTCTCGTTGACGCGGGTGAGGAGAGCCGCGCCGATGGCGAAGAAGATGATGAGTGAGACGATGGCGAAGCGGCTGTTACCCATCAACTGGCCGACCACGCCAAAGACGAAGGGGCCCATGATGCCGGCAAATTTTTCGCTGACGCTGAAGAAGCCGAAGAACTCGGCCGATTTGCTCTTGGGCACCATTCGGCCAAACAGCGAGCGGCTGAGGGCCTGACTGCCGCCTTGGACGGTGGCAACGGCAAAGCCGAGCGCCCAGAAATGCCATTCCTTGGCGACGAAATAACCGGCGATGGCGATGCCGGTGTAGATCAGGAGGGAAATGTAGATGGATTGGCGGGTGCCGATCTTTTTGGCCAGCCAGCCGAAGAGGAAAGCGAAGGGGATGGCGACGAATTGCACCATGAGCAGCGTGCCGATGAGGGTGGTTTGGCCGATGCCGATTTCAGATCCGTAGATGGTGGCCATCTTGATGATCGTACCGATGCCGTCATTGTAGAACCAGAAGGCCACGAGGAAGATGAACAGATCACGGAAGCGGGTGATCTCTTTGAAGGTGTGATATAGACGCTTGAAGCTGACCACGACGGGGTTCTGCCCGGCTTCGCCAACCTGGATGCGGCGCTGGGGCTCGGTGACCACGCGCAGAAGGGGAATGGAGAACACGAACCACCACAGGGCCACGGTAAGGAAGGTGAGACGGGTCATGATGCCGGTCAACTCTTCGGGGGCCAGCATGATCATGGCGAGATTGATAGCCAGGAGCAAGCCGCCGCCCAGGTAGCCGATGGCATAGCCTTTGGAAGAGACCTGGTCAAGTTCTTCGGGGCGGGCGATGTGGGGGAGGAGTGAGTCGTAGAAGACGAGCGACCCGGCAAAGCCCAGTTCACCTAAGACGAAGAACATGGAAGCCATCAACCAGTCGCCGGTGCGGACGAAATAGAGCAGGGCGGTGCCGATAACGCCGAGGATCATGAAGATGGTCAGGAAGCGTTTTTTGGAGCCGCGGAAGTCAGCCACCGCGCCCAGGATGGGGCTGATGATGGCAGTGATGAGCAGGGAGATGGAGGTGGTGTAGCCCCAGTAAGCGGTGGCGACGTTGCCGGGCAGGTTGGCGGCGGCAACCGAGGCGTAGTACACGGGGAGGACGGCAGCCATGATGGTGGTGGCAAAAGCCGAGTTGGCCCAGTCGTAAAGCACCCAGGCATTAATCGCGCGTTTGTGCTGCTTTTCTTCCATTGTTTTTTCCTGCGGAAAGGATGGGAGTACAAGAGAATTATACCCTGAAGCCTTTGCGAGGGGATGTTTTGAGGGCATTGGGAATCAGGGCGATTCGCAATGCCCTGCCAACTGCCCTGCGCTGGCGTTAAGAACCCACCCCCGTCGCTGCGCGCCACCCCCTCCCGGCGAAAAACCATCGCCGGGAG
>JAEXTI010000380.1 GCA_023406965.1 Chloroflexota bacterium | reverse complement strand
AAAGTGACCCTGGCCAATGATCAAGAAGCCATGCAGCAGCTTGTCGCAAAGTGGCGCCAGGAGTACAATTCTCCCGATATGCCGCTCGAAGCGGTAATCTGCGACGGATGCCGCGGGCCGCGCCTGGGAGGCTACTGCTCCGAATGCCCCATTCGCGCCTGTGCCGTGGAGCGCGGCTTTCAGACCTGCGCTGAATGTCCCGAATACGGCTGTGACAAGCTAGAAAGTTTCTTCAAAATGGCCCCCCATGCACGGGCCAATCTGGAGGCGCTCCGCGCCTGATTTTCACTCAGGAGAAACGCATGCCCGAACTACCCGAAATAACCAACCTGGCAAATCAACTCAACCAGCGCCTGGCCGACCGCCGCATCAGCGGCATCGAAGTCCTGCAACCTAAGTGCCTGAACCTGCCCGTGGAGGAATTCCAGGCGGCCCTCACCGGCGCGACCATCGGCGATACGCACAACCGTGGCAAGTGGGTCCTCACCCACACCGACCGCGGCTGGTTGATGCTGAACCTGGGCATGGGCGGCGAACTGCTCATCGTCGACCGCGCCACCCTACCCGAAAAGCGCCGCCTCATCATGGATTTCGACGACGGCGCTTGCCTGAGTGTCAATTTCTGGTGGTTCGGGTATGTCCACTATGCTCCCGAAGGCGCCCTGGAAGCACACCCTATGGTGGGCAAGCTGGGCCCCAACGCCCTCGACTTGACCCCCGCCCGCTTGAAAGACCTGTTGAGCGGCGCGAGGGGTACACTGAAAACATTTTTGCTCGACCAGGACAAGATTGCCGGAATCGGCAACTTCTACATTCACGATATTCTCTTTACGGCAAAGCTCCACCCCCTGCGCAAAATTCCCAGCCTGACCGAAGCAGAAATCGCGTCCCTGGCCGAGGCCATCCATAACAACCTCAAATACAGCCTTGAAAAAGGTGGCGCCTTCTACGAATTGGATTCCTACGGCAACAAAGGCGGCTTTCTCAACGAAGACATCCTCATCGGCTACCGCGACGGCAAACCCTGCCCCACCTGCGGCACCCCCATCGAAAAGTTAAAAACCGGCTCTACCAGCGGCTTCATCTGCCCAACCTGCCAGCCACTCTCGTGACCAACCTGATCTCCGATCTACTCCTCCGCTCTGTCACCATCCGGCGGGCTTTCGCATGGCCCGACCACTTCCCCTACAACGTCCCCGTGCTGGCCACCCTGGAGCGCCTGGATTTCACCGCCCCGGTCACCTTCCTGGTGGGCGAAAACGGCTCGGGCAAATCGACCCTGCTGGAAGCCCTGGCCTGTGCCGCCGGTTCCATCACCGCCGGCAGCGAAGAAACCGGGCGCGACGAAACCCTGGATGAGGTTCGCAAGCTATCCAAAGATCTCAAATTAACCTGGTCCAAGCGCACCCGGCGCGGATTCTTCATGCGCAGCGAGGACTTCTTCGGCTTTGCCCGCCGCATGGACCGCACCCGCTCTGAAATGCAGCGCAACCTGGAAGAGGTTGACCGCGAATACGTAGGCCGCTCCATCCTGGCCCAACAAATGGCCCGCTCGGCCTACCAGGGGCAGATGAGCGCCATGGAGCAGCGCTACGGCGAAGGCGTAGATGCCCGCTCGCACGGCGAAAGCTACCTGCGCTTCTTCCAGGCCCGCTTCACCCCCGGCGGATTGTACCTGCTGGATGAGCCGGAAGCCCCGCTCTCGCCCGTGCGCCAGCTATCCTTCCTGGTGCTCCTGAAGTCCATGATCGAACAGCAATCCCAGTTCATCATCGCCACCCACTCCCCCATCCTCATGGCCTTCCCCGGCGCCGAGATTCTGAGCTGCGACGGCGGCAAGATCACCTCCATCGCTTACGATGAGATTGAGCATGTCGCCATCACGCGCACCTTCCTGCAAAACCCACAGCGTTACATGCGCCACCTGGGCATTCTCAACGAGTAGGGGCGCAGCGAGAGGCGAAGACAAACCAATTCCCCAGTATCCCGCTGCGCCCGAGGTACAATCCTCTACAATTTCGACCCACATATCTCGTCACAAATCTCGCTCATTGGGGTTAGAATATATAGACACAGTCGGGGGATGTGCCCCGACTTTTTTCTTTGTACCGCGACCGCTTGGACCAAGCCAACACCATGAATCTGCAAGCACTCGCCAACACCCCCTTCAGTGTAGGTACCGCCCTGTTCTTGGGGCGCATTTTCCCATCTCCCCTGGGGCATTGGCTGGCCGACCGCATCGCCACCACGCTGGCCTCCCGCCCCGGTTCTGGGCTGGTCCAAACCATCCGCCACAACCAGCAAGGCATCTTCGGTGGTCATCTATCCCCCGCCGAACTGGACCAGGCCGTGGCTGCCGTGTTGCGCAATGACCTACGCAGCATCTACGACTACTACCACCTTGCCAACCAGCCCGAAAAGCTGCTCAAGCGGGTCACCTTCAGCCCCTCCGCGCTGGCCGCCATGCAGCGCACCCAGCAAAACCTGCCCACCGTCTTCGCCTGCGCTCATCTCGGCAACTTCGACCTCATGGGCCGGGCCCTGGCCTTGAACCACTATCCCTTTCTGGTGCTATCCTACCCCAACCCCAACCAGGGTTACAAAATGCAAAATTGGTTGCGCAAACGCTTCGGCCTCGAGGTTTCGCCCATGAGCCTTGAGTCGCTGCGGGTCGGCAAAAAGCGCCTCAAATCCGGCGGCAGCGTCCTCACCGGCCTGGACCGCCCGCTGGCAAGCCCCGGGCTGCAAAAATACCAGCCCCGCTTCTTTGGCAAACCCGCTAACCTGCCCGTCGCTTACATCCGCCTGGCCATGGACACCGGCGCCCCGGTCATCGTGATTGCCTGCACAGTTCAACCGGACGGCGCCTACCATTTACATGCTTCTGACCCCATCCAAATGAACTCCAGCGGCGATCTGCATGCCGATATCATCCACAATGCCGAAGCCGTTCTAAGCTTCGCGGAAGGGCTCGTCCGCCAGTATCACGATCAATGGCTTATGTTTTTCCCCGTTTGGGAAGGAGACGAAGAATGACCAATCAAGCCGGCAGCAAACGAATCAACGATATCTTCTTTGGCCCGCTGGAACGGCCCGCTCTGCAATGGCTGGCCAAACGCATGCCCGCCTGGGTCACCCCCGA
>JAEXTI010000034.1 GCA_023406965.1 Chloroflexota bacterium | reverse complement strand
TTTTAGTGATATTGATAACTGAGTAAATTAGACCAGTTTGTCTACAATTACAATGTCTTAATTGAAATTCACTTTTAGGATGAAAACTATGATTCGCTTGCAAATCGATGGACAAATCGTTGAGGTGCCAGAAGGTACGACCGTGTTACAGGCTGCCAAGCAGGCTGGTGTAAAAATTCCTGTGCTGTGCGACCACCCTGCGCTGACATCGTTTGGTAGTTGCCGGTTGTGCCTGGTGGATGTGGAAGGAGCGCGCACGCTGCAGCCTTCATGCACGATGCCAGTAAGCCAGAACATGGTGGTTCGTTCTAAGACGCCTGCCGTTGAAGCGACGCGTAAATTTATTCTTGAGCTGATCTTCAGCGAGCGCAATCATTTCTGCCCGTTTTGCCAGTTGAGCGGCGGGGATTGCGACCTGCAGAACGCGGCCCTGGAACACGGGATGACCCACTGGCCTATGCAGCCGAATTGGAATGATTTTCCGGTGGATGCGTCGAATACCTTCTTGCTGCTCGATCACAACCGCTGCATTCTGTGCCGGCGCTGCGCGCGGGCCTGCAGCGAGCTGGTAGGTATGAATACCCTGGGTTTTGAAGAGCGCGGCAGCGCAACCATGTTGACCGCCGACCTGGGCGAGCAATGGGGCAAGAGCACCTGTATTTCGTGCGGCACCTGCGAGCAGGTTTGCCCGACGGGGTCGCTGGTAAACCGCTTCTCGGCTTACCAGGGGCATAAGAGCCAGGCCGAGGCTGTGCCGACCGTGTGCGTGGGCTGCGGCGTGGGCTGCCAGACGGTCGTTTATGTGCGCGATAACCGCGTGATCCGCATTGACGGCGACTTTGACGCCGAATTGAATGCGGGGGTGCTGTGTCGTGAAGGGCGTTTTGAATCGCTGCTGGAGAAGGGCGACCGCGTGAGTGAGCCAATGGTGCGCAAAGATGGCAAGCTGGTTGCTTGCAGTTGGGACGAGGCGCTGACCGCCGCGGCGGCTGTGCTGAAAGACCAGCCGGCAGCCTGGGCTTCGCTGCGCTTGCCCGCCGAGGCTCTGGCGATGCTCAAGTCTTTGTGTGACGGCGTGAAAGCCCCGGCGGCGATGATTGAAGCCGCTGTGAATGGGCCGATCCCGCCGAAGCTGGGCATGAAGGTGGAAGCAAAATTAGGGTCGAAGGACGGCGTGCTTTCTACGAGCGAATGGCGCGGTTCCTTTACTGAAGTTTATAACGTCCACGCGGGAGCTAACCTCAAGGCTGCCCAGGCTTATGGGCTGCAGAAAGAGATGAGCGCTAAGGGTAAGAAATCGGCGCTGGTGGCTCTGGCGGACGAAGTTCCGAGCGAAGCCCTGCTGGCAGCGGTGAAGCCGGCGGAGAAGCTGGTGGTGATGACCAGCTACCAGTCGATGCTAACCGAGCTGGCAGAGGTGGTGCTGCCGGTGGCGACCTGGACAGAGCAGGGCGGGCACTACGTGAGCCTGACCGGAGCGGTGCAGGAAGCCCGGCAACTGGTGAAACCGGTGGAAGCGGTGCGTTCGAGCGAAGCGGCGCTGGCTGGTTTGGCCGAGAAGATGGGCTGCGCAGTGACAGTGGATTGGCAGGCTGCGTTAGCCTAGGCGGCGTGCAGAAAGCCACATCAATTAAAGGAGCATGGTATGTCGAAACCAAAAGTTGCATCAGATTGGCTGGCGGGCTGCGCGGGCTGCCACATGTCCTTGCTGGATATGGACGAGCGAATTATCAAACTGGCCGAGCTGGCTGATATTCGTGCCACCCCGATTACCGATTTGAAGGAACCTGATGAAGAGGGCGTGGACGTGGGCGTTTTGGAAGGTGGTATTAACAATACAACCAACGAACACGTTGCCAAGGTCATGCGCAAGCGCTGCAAGGTCCTGGTAGCGATGGGCGATTGCGCGGTTTTTGGCGGGGTTCCGGCGATGCGCAACCTGTTTACGATCGAAGAAGCACTCAAACGGGCGTACGTGGAAACTGAAAGCACCGATAGCGAGGGCATGATCCCACAGGATGAAGAACTTTGCCGCCCCACCAAGGTGCGCGCGGTGCATGAGGTGGTGCCGGTGGATATTCATTTGCCGGGCTGCCCGCCTTCAGCCGACCAGATTTTTTACGTGCTGAGCGAACTGGCTCAGGGGCGCGTCCCTGAGATTAAGGGCGATAAGCTGCAGTGGCATTAATCGAAAGGATGTAGCGCATGACTGCTCAAAAAATAACCATTGAACCGGTCACCCGGATTGAAGGGCACGCGAAAATTACCATTCGCCTGGACGAAGGCGGAAAAGTAGACCACGCTTATTTACACATCAACGAGTTCCGCGGCTTTGAAAAATTCTGCGAAGGGCGCCTGGTGGATGAAATGGCCTACATCACCCCGCGCATCTGCGGTATTTGCCCGGTGAGTCATCACCTGGCGGCTGCCAAAGCGGGCGACGCGGTGTTGGGCTGCCCGCCTCCGCGCCCGGCTTCGCTGTTGCGCGAGCTGATGCACATGGGGCAGGTGATTCAGAGCCACGGCATGCACTTCTTTGAACTGGCTGGGCCCGATCTGCTGTTGGGCTTCGACGCCGACCCTGCGGTGCGCAACGTGGTGGGACTGATCCAGGCGGCGCCGGATCTGGCGGTAAAAGCCGTCAATTTGCGTAAATTTGGCCAGAACATTATCGCCATTTTGGGCGGGCGGCGCATTCACCCCAACTTTGCCATTCCCGGCGGGGTGAACAAGGCCTTGACCGCAGCCGAGCGGGACGAGATTCGGGGCGGTATGGCGGATGCCATTGAAACCACCAAGATCGGCCTGCAAATCATCAAGGATTGGGCGGTCAAGAACGCCGAAGATATTGCCAAGTTCGCCGTGTTCGAGACAGGCTATTTTGGACTGGTGACCCCGCAGAACGGCCTGGAACTGTATGACGGCGATCTGCGCCTGGTGGACAAGACCGGCGCGCAGTTGGAGCGCTTCAAAGAGGCAAATTACCTGGATTATATTGCCGAGCATGTGGAGAACTGGTCATACCTGAAGTTCCCTTACTACAAAAAGATGGGCTGGCCGCAAGGCGTGTATCGCGTGGGTCCGCTGGGCCGCCTGAACACTTGCGATCACATCGACACCCCTCTTGCGCAGGAAGAGTTTGTGGCTTACCGGGCGATTAACAACGGCGTGCCTCTGGGTAATACCCTGTACTATCACTATGCTCGCCTGATCGAAGTGCTGGCCAGTATCGAGAAGGTCGGCGTTCTGTTGGACGATCCCGATATTCTGAGCACGGACGTGCTCAACACGCGCCAGAACCCTGTGCCGGAAGGCGTGGGAGTCATCGAGGCGCCGCGCGGGACGCTGTTCCACCACTACTGGATCAATGAAAACCGCCAGATCACCAAGGTGAACCTGATCGTGGCTACCGGGCACAACAACTGGGCGATGAGTGAGGCCGTGGACAACGTGGCTAAGACCTACATCACCGGGCCGGAAATCCGCGAGGGGCTGCTGAACCGGGTGGAAGCCGCGGTACGCGCGCACGACCCGTGCCTGTCTTGCTCGACCCACGCGGTGGGGCAGATGCCGATGGTGGTGGAAGTGACCAATCCGGACGGCGAGGTGGTGCAGGTTCTGCGACGAAATGCTTGACGTTTGAGTTCGCGGGGTTAAAACCCCTGCTCAGGTCACGGAAGCCCTTTGGGCTGAAGATTTAAATCATAAGTCATGGGGTTGCGGGGCGGCATTTACGTCCGCAACCCCATATTGTTGCAACAGGAGCGGGCGAGCGGTTGAAGAAGACGATTTTGATTGGATGGGGAAATCCCGACCGGCAAGATGACGGCGTGGCCTGGCATGTGCTGCGCGCCGTGGCAGTGCGGTTGGGGCTGCCCGTGCCGGATTCTTACGAGGCGCCTTTTGAGTGCGGGCATGAGAAGGTGGAGTTTCTGTTTTTACTGCAGTTGACTCCGGAACTGGCGGAAGAGATCGCCGGGTATGAGCGGGTGGTGTTCATTGACGCGGCGGTGGGCGGGACAAGTGGCGAGATCAGGCAGGGGAGCATGGCAGGCGGCGAGACGCATCTGCCGGTGCTGTCGCATCATCTTTCTCCCGAGGCGCTGATGGTGTTGGCGAAATCACTTTATGGGGCGCAGGTAGAATCCTTGCTATTGACGGTGTCGGGCACGGAATTTCAGTTCAGCCGGGTTTTATCAACGGGAGTGCAGGGGGCTGTGCCCCAGGCGGCGGAGAGAATCCTGGCATGGATTGGGAGAGAATGACGGGGTGGGGAATACTTCGCTGCATTCGGAAAGACATGCGGGAGCCGTTGGGTTTGTGGTGGGGGAGATTGGTTGGCTGTGCCGGCATTGATCTGGCAATTCTTTGGTAAACTAAAGCGGTGATGGACAACGCGGAACGGCAACG
>JAEXTI010000335.1 GCA_023406965.1 Chloroflexota bacterium | reverse complement strand
AACCCTGCGGCCTGGGCGCCCGCGACTCGCTGCGCACCGAAGCCGGCCTGCCCCTCTACGGGCATGAGATGATGGGCGATCTGGGCCTGGGTGTTGCGGAAGCCGGTTTTGGCTCCTACGTCAAAGTGTACAAACCCTGGTTCATCGGCCGCGCTGCCTACATGGCCCGCGAGCAATCCCGCAAGGGCGTGGTCGCCCGCTTCCGCTTCACCGAAAAAGGCGTTCGCATGGCACACAACGGTGACCCGGTCGTCGATGCCAAGGGCCGCGTCATCGGCGCGGTTTCCAGTTGCGCCGTAGACAGCGAAGGCTTCCTTACCGGTCAGGCTTTCGTTGAGCTAAAGTACGCCGTCGAGGGTACGCCCATCTGGGTCTTCCAGGGAGCACCCAAAGTCCCCGGCAAAGCGCCTGCCGAGCTCAAAACCGGGGATCGGGTTACCTTGCCCACCCCCGCGTTTATCCTTAGCCGTTTTCCCAAACTAGGGTAGTTTTTGTGGGCGCACAGTGTGCGCCCACAATCGTTTTATTCGTTCACATTCGTTAGAAGGAGATTCTGTATGCAAACACTTTGGGACCATCGGTTCGCTCAACGCACCCAGCGGATGAAAAGCTCTGCCATCCGCGAACTGCTCAAACTAACCGAAGACCCGGAAATTATTTCTTTCGCGGGTGGAATGCCCGCTCCAGAAGTATTTCCCATCGAGCAATTCCGTGAAGCCTGCGACAAAGTCTTGCGCGAAAACGGCCCACGAGCTCTACAATATGGTTCCACCGAAGGCTACACCCCTCTCCGCGAGATGATCGCCCGTTACACTGCCCGTCTGGGTATTGAAGTAACGATCGACAACATCATGATCACCTCCGGCTCGCAGCAAGCCCTCGACCTGCTTGGCAAAGTATTCATCAACCACGGAGATCGCGTTCTGGTCGAAACGCCCACCTATTTGGGCGCCCTTCAAGCCTGGAACATCTATGGCACCGAATACGTCACCACCCGTTCTGATGATGATGGCCTGGTCACCGATGAAATGGAGTCTGCGCTGCGCACCGGCCCAAAATTCATCTACGCCCTGCCCAATTTCCAGAACCCCACCGGCGTGACCATGCCCCTCGAGCGGCGTCTCAGGCTCATCGAATTGGCCGACCATTACGGCGTGCCCATCGTCGAAGACGACCCCTACGGTCAATTGCGCTATGAAGGCGAGCACATCCCCAACCTGGAAGTGCTTGACAGCCAGAAAAACCACAACGGCTCCTGCTATACCGGCAATGTCATCTATCTCAGCACCTTCTCCAAAACCCTCGCCCCCGGCATCCGCCTGGCCTGGGTCATTGCGCCCCCCGAAGTCATCCGTAAGATGGTCATGGCCAAACAAGGCGCTGACTTGCACACCGCCACCTTCAACCAGATTGTCGCCTACGAAGTTGCTCGCGGCGGCTTCCTCGATCGTCACGTCGAAACCATCCGCGCCGTCTATCGCGAGCGCCGGGATGTGATGCTCGAATCCCTCGAAGAGCACATGCCCGAAGGCATCCACTGGACACACCCCCAGGGCGGGTTGTTCTTGTGGGCCACCCTGCCCGAGGATATGAACACCGTGGACCTGTTCAAAGAAGCTGTCCAACAAAAAGTGGCCTTCGTCCCCGGCGAGTCCTTCTTCCCCTGCGGCGGCGGATTGAACACCATGCGCCTCAACTTCTCCAACGCCACGCCCGAACGGATCAACGAAGGCATCTCTCGCCTGGGCATCGTCCTGCACAAGCAAATGGCCTCCAAACACCGCGGTTAGCAATAGCTCATCCACCTTCAGTATATTCTGACAAAAAAAGACCCCGCGGTGCGAACGCACCGCGGGGTCTTTTTTTGTCAATAAGCTGTTATTCTGCCGATTTCACCACGTCCAAAAATTCGGCGACAATCCCCCGCAAGGCCGCTTCGGGCATCGCCCCCACTTGCCGGTGAACCACTTTCCCGTTGGCCACGAACAGCATGGTCGGAATGCCCTGCACCCCAAAACGCTGCGCCCATTCGGCGTGTTCGTCCGTATTCACCTTAGCCACAATCACTGTTCCAGCCATCTCTTTGGCCAGCTTGTCCAGAATTGGCCCGACCATCTTACATGG
The DNA here is from genome assembly GCA_023406965.1 of Chloroflexota bacterium. Next base: position 3,047 of record JAEXTI010000335.1, on the reverse strand, counting down.
CCCGCACCAGGGAGCCCAAAAATCGACGATGACCGGTAGCGCCGACTGCATCACAGTCTTCTCAAATTCAGCATCCGTCACATGGATCGGTTCGTTGATCATTTCGTTTCCTTTCTCAATTTTGATAATTTATATCAGGAAATCCGCTGGTAGTCTAGCGCCGAAAACCCACTTTTCCAAAAAGGGGTGCGGTTTCATCCTTGCTCTTTGCGAAAATCCACAAATCGGTATCCCACGCCCCGCTCCGTCAAAATGTACTTCGGGTTTGCCGGGTCCTTTTCAATCTTCTGGCGCAGGTAATTCACATACAGGCGCACATAATGAGCCTCGTCCCGGTATTCATACCCCCACACCTTAGCCAGCAACTGGTCATAGGTCATCACCCAGCCCGCATTCTGCACCAGGTGGAATAGCAAACGGTATTCGGTGGGGCGCAATTTCACCAATTCGCCATCAATCCACACTTCCCGCCGCCCAAAGTCCACCTTCATTCGCTCATCAACCACGATCTCTTCCGAGCGTGTTGCCGGGTTGGCCGCTTCGGTGCGCCGCAATACAGCCCTCACCCGGCTGACCAGTTCACGAGGGCTGAAAGGTTTGGTTACATAATCATCGGCCCCAAGCTCCAACCCGCGCACCCGGTCATCCTCTTCTCCCTTGGCGGTCAGCATAATCACCGGCACGTTGCTGGTCTCGCGCACAATCTTCAGCACTTCGAACCCGTCCAGATCCGGCATCATCACGTCCAACAACACCAGGTCTGGCATATCCTCTCGGATTGCATCGATCGCCTGCTGACCCCGAAACGCCGAAATAACCTGAAAACCATCATGTTCCAGGTTCAAGCGGATAAACCGCACCATCCGCTCTTCATCATCCACAACTAAGATGCTGCGATTTTTGAACTCTTCAGCCATCAGCTCACTCACGAATGAAGGAAATAATTTCCTCTTCCTCACTAGAAGGCATCAACTCGACAAAATTGATCCGGGAAAATGGCCAGATCACCGTCGAAACATTGGCGTCCAGGTATGGCAAATCTTTCCCATCCTTGCGACGAGGATTCTTCACGATAAGAGTAATATCTGTCGGCGCCGGCAGGTTATCAATCTCGCCCAACACCGGGTCCTCGTTACTGATATGGATAAGAATGGTTGGCATTGGTAAGTCCTTTTTCTATTTACGAATTAAGATCTGAATCATGAACTTGCCCAGCGCAATCATATCACCATGGTTCAAAGGATAATCTACATGGGGCACAATCTTCTGCCCATTCACTCTGGTGCCGTTCGATGAGCCCAGATCCGTAATTACTACCCGGTTATTCGATACCTTTAGCGCTGCATGCAGCCGAGACACGCCCTGAGAATAAGCTTCATAATGCGAAAGGTCCACATCCGGCAAGATGGGCTGCCCTTCAGAAACGCGACCAAGCGTAAATTCATTCTGCCCGGTCAGTTGAACCACCTGACCGCTGTCCACCATATGCAGTGAAATCGCCGCCTCGTTTGCCCCGGCCTGAACCGGCGGAGAGATCGGAGATTTGGGCGGCGGTTGAATCGCCAGCATATCCGAAGGGTTGCGTTGGATGTGCTGCGTGGTCGGCGCCTCCGATAGCACTAACTGTGCTCCGCACTCGCTGCAAAACAGCGAACCGGGCATTTCCTGGTGGTGACAACTGGGACAAATAATCATGATTTTTGCTCCGAACCGGGCGGCAATAATAACGCTCGCGTACCGTATTTAATTCGTTTATCGCCTTCTTTACTGAACCGGCGGCTCTGTTGAATGTGCTCTGCTTCTATTAAAACCGTATGCGCCAGTTCACGATCCCCTTGCGATAATAAGTGGGTTGCTAAATAATGCAGGTGCTTGGTCGCTTTATCGATCTGCCCGTCCGTAACTTCTTTTCGTACCCGATCTTGCATCCGGTACAACGTCAGCTTCGCCATTGCCTCAACAATCACCGGGGGTGGTGATTCACGTTCCGGATTCACCGACACCGGACGGCTCAAGTCGATCATAACTCTCGCGCGTGCTGACCGCAAAGACGGTATCTCCATCTTGATTTGCCCTTGGGCCAGTCGCAGCACCTGGGTGGATGCATCCAGCGGCGGCAGCGTAAACTCTAGCAAGAAGCTCATACTCTTCCGATATTGCAGGCTGCCCAATTGCATGGGTGACTTTGACTCCACCAGGGCGGCCTCGGGGCTCAACCGGAAAGCATAGCGCAGCTTGACATCCGCATCCGAAATGAATTCAAACTGGATATTGCGCGCATAGGTGGTGCTGAGCTGAGCCAGCTTTTGCTCAATAAACTTGTTAAGGTCGGCAGGCGATGAGACGAAAATCGCCGTTCCGCCCGAGATGCTGGCAATTCGATCCAACAGCGCATCATTCCATTCGTGCCCAATCCCCAGGCAGTTCACCGTGATTCCGTCATCCACCAGCTGAGCGGTCAGATTCAAACAGGCATCATCATCGCCATAAGTATGTCCGTCCGTCAACAGTAGCAGATGGCGGCTGTATCGTGGGTCCACCGAGCGCAATTGCTCAACACCCAACATCAGCCCCTGATAGATTTCGGTCCCACCGCCCGCTTGCAGCATCGAAATGCGTGCATCCTCCCGAGCAATATCCGTCAGTCGGGTCGGCGGCACGATCAAATCCGCCCGATCACTGAAAGACACCACCGAAATCAAATCCTGCTGTCGGAACTGTCGCAGCAGTTGGCTGGCGCTGGATTTCACCATATCCATGCGCTGCCCCTGCATCGATGTCGACCGGTCAATCACCAGGCACAAATGGAAAGGCGGAAGCTGGTTTGGTTCCAGATCCGCAGTGCAAATCAAATCTACCAACACATACATCAATTGTTGTTCGTTCAACAACGGAATAACATTCCGGCTGAAGCGCGCGTTGATCGACACATCCGGCGGCTTGCGCAAACTTTCCGGGATGGTCATGTCGTATTCCAGGCGTCGCGCCGTGTTAGACAGCGTATCGTATGCTTCTTGAATCTTTAAGAAAAGGGCGGTGAAGATGGG
>JAEXTI010000298.1 GCA_023406965.1 Chloroflexota bacterium | reverse complement strand
GACGCATCCGCCGCAAGACACATCCACACAATAACTTGAGACATACTTTGGAAAGAAAAAATGAAATGAGGACTATGACCTGTATGCCGCAGCAATAAATACAACCCCATCCTACTCGAAAGTTGCTGGGATTCGCCTTACAGAAACGTTAGACTCATGCAACTGCAATGAATCTGCAAGGTATGTGAGGAACTCAAATCAGGCGATTTTCCCGAATGAACTTCTGCAACTCGCGGGCCATGCGCTCTGATTCGGGCCGGTTGGGATGTCCGTTCACCTCGAAACCGTAGCGGTAAAACCATGCATTCAGCCCATCCGCCTTCAGCTCAGCCACCACCTCGGCCACATTGCGGTAGGCCTCCTGGACATTGATCGGGGCCACGGCAAACAAGAAGGGCAAATCGCCGCCTCCGTGCCGGGCGTGGATCTCGCGCACGATGCGTTTGTAGGTTTCCTTCCATAAAGGCAAATCGTCAAAGCCGTGCTTACTCTGGTCGTTTACCCCCATCGCCATCAGCACCAGGTCGGGGGTGTAGCGCGCAAAATCCCAGGAGGTCTTATCCGGCCCGCATGGGTTGAGCTTATCGAAGGTCGTCTCCAGGCCCGTTTCGCCGCTTTCGTACCAGCCGGTGTGGTCGCGCACCGCCAGCCCGCCCACACCGTTGTTGTGAACCTGCACACCCAGAGCACGGGCCAGCCTGTTGGTGTATGAATGCCAGCCGCTGTTGGCACCACAATCATGCGTCCCTTCGGCGCACAGCGAGCCTTCGCCTTCGGTGACCGAATCGCCATAAGCCTCCAGCTTACGTGCCGGGAGGGTCGGCGGGGGTAGGAGTTCTCCATCCAGACCCAGATCCAAGCCATGCAAGGTCAGGCTGCCGCGCCCGTTGCCGGGGCCTTGCAACTTGTAAATCTCCAGGTCATGCTCACCCGGGCCGCAAACAACCTCCAGGGTCTGGCGCGCTCCCCCTTTGATCAACGGGCAGATGGACAATTCCCCGTCCACCACAAACCCAACCTCGTTGGCCCGCTCGTTCCAGCCGCCCTCGTCCGAGACGTTCAATCGCAACACCGAGCCTCGAAACCGCGCGCTCAGATAGCTGCCCGCGTAATACAACACCGGCCCGCTTGATCCGCCGGGATCGATACGCCCGATCAGGCGAGTCTTGTCCAAATTCTGCGAAAAAGCGATCATGCCTGCGTCTCCAGTAGAAGAGGCCCAAGATTGCAGGGTTTGCAAGTTCTTTGTGCCTTTAAACGTCTCAAATTTCGGGGACTTCCTTTTTGCCTTTGAGTAGTTTGACAATGTCACATTAAGAAACCATAGTCTTCATAATCATATGTTGCCCCCACCCTACCCTCCCCCGGCTGCCAAGGCTATTGATCATTCAGGTGTTTTGCCGGGGGAGGGAAAGAATTCTGCAAAAGTGAGGGGCTTTCAGCCCCTCACTTTTGCGAAATCTTCTCCCCCTCCCCGCTCATGAATTGAATTTTCCGAGCTGTTTGACGGCGGGGAGGGGCAGGGGTGGGGCTGAAAGCTTCGATGTGAAATGTGACATTGTCAAGGTAGTTACGTTGTATACTTATTATATGTCCGCCTACGAAATCATAGAGACTCTTCCCAGCGCGGAAGAATTTAATGCATTGAGACACTCCGTCGGTTGGAAAACCCATGAGCTGCAAGTAGTGCAAAATTTTCTACCGAACTCGCTCTATGGTGTGTGCGTGCGCTGCGATGGTGAACTGGTGGGCATGGGACGTGTGGTCGGCGACGGAGGGACAGTTTTTTACATTCAAGATGTTGTCGTCGTCCCAGAACACCAGGGGCAAGGCTGCGGGGCAATGGTGATGGAACGCATCATGAACTATATCCAGACCCACGCACACGATCACTCTACTGTTGGATTGATGTCCGCTTTCGGCAAAGAGGGTTTTTACGAACGCTACGGCTTTACTCGCCGCCCAAACGAAAAACTTGGCGCCGGAATGACGATTTTTTGGCGAAAAGAACCTCCGGCCGCCTGACCCTAATCCAAACGAGCATTATTATCTTTATTGAGGAGAAATGATCATGAACCAGACAAATAACAGCAATTTAAAATGGTGGTTACTAGGCGGCGCGGGCTGTCTGATCATCTTGTGTTTATGCGTAGTTATCGTTGGAGCTTATTTCCTGATCACCAATGAAAGCATTTCGCTACCCTTTGCGGAGCCCACCGCCGCAGCCGCCACGCCGACTCTGAGGGTGCTCGAGCCCCTGACCACTCCCACCCCCATCGCCGAGCCCCCCACTGGTGAAGCGACGGTGCTTCCGGAGCCCACAAAAGACTCAGAAGCCCCCACCGAACCGGCGCCGGATTTCAACGGCGGCCAATGGTCGGATGAGAGCACGCTGGTGGATGATTTCTCTACCAAAGATATGGGCTGGGTGGAATTTGACGACGGCGCCACCATCATCCAGTATCAGGACGGCGTCTATAGCTTTAAAATCGCCGAGCCCGATTATTATGACTGGGCCTATGCGCCGGTGGATTTCTACCCCACCTATATCGAGTTCGACGTTTGGGGACTGCCTGGCGAACAAAACGGCACAGTGGGCGTCATGTGCCAGATTGAAGACGCAGACAACCACTACTACATTGAACTCGACCTGGGCTACCGGGAATATATTGCCGCCACCATCATCGACGGGGAGACAACCTACCTGACCGGAGCCGGGACCGATGACGACGCATGGTCTTCCACGGACGCCATCAAGGCATCCCCCGAAGAAGTCAACCGGGTCATGGTAGTATGCACCACCGACCTGCTCAGCCTGAGTATTAATGGCGAGCAGGTCTACTCAGAATTCCTCGACGAACCGCACCTGCCCGCCAATGAAATGGGACTCTTTGTTTTCGCGAACGAAGATGCCGCAGATGGATACCAGGTGTTTTTTGACAACGTCATGATCGTCAAATAGTTCTTTCTACAACGGTGCTGTCCATGCCCATCAAGAGATACCCGCCAGATATCAACATTGCCCGGCAAATCCCAGCCGAAGAACTTTCCACGCTGCTCAAGGTCAGTAGCGCGCTGGCTTCGTCGTTGGACCTGCCAACCGTACTCCAGACAGCCATCGATAGCGCCATCTCCGTGCTGCGCCTGGAAACAGGCGCCATTTACACCCTGGAAGGCGACCTGCTGATGTTGGGCGCCACCACGCCATTGCTGGCGCCCGAACTGAAATGGCTGTTTTTGCAACCCGAACACCTTTCCAACCACCCGCACATCGCCGCTGCTTTTGCCAGCGGGCGCCCAGTGCACCTGCCCGACACGACCACGGTGCAGTTGTCGCCGGAAGAAAGAAATATTATCGAAGCGCGTGGTTTGCGCTCCATTCTTTTCATTCCGCTGCTGCTGGAAGGCAAGGCCATAGGAACGCTGATCATCGGCTCCACCAAAAAGGCGCGCGAGTATAACCAGCATGAAGTGGAACTATGCCGGACACTGGCCTTTCAAATCACCCTGGCGGTAGCCAACGCAAAGCTATACCGGACGGTTAAACTATCGAACGAAGAACTAATTCACGCTTACGATGCCACCCTGCAGGGCTGGTCGTTGGTGCTGGAACTGCGCGATGAAGAAACCCAGGGCCACACCTTACGCGTGACCGAACTCACCGAGCGATTGGCCCGAAAGATGAGCGTTCCCGAAGAAAAGGTGCAGCATATCCGCTGGGGAGCGCTGCTCCACGATATCGGCAAGATGGGCATTCCCGATACGATTCTAAAGAAACCTGGCCCGCTGACGGAAGATGAATGGACCATCATGCGCCGGCATCCCGAATACGCCCACCAGTTCCTGGCTCATATTGATTACCTGATCCCGTCTCTGGATATTCCCTACTGCCACCACGAAAAATGGGACGGCAGTGGCTATCCACGTGGACTAAAGGGCGAAGAAATCCCCCTGGCGGCCCGCATCTTTGCGGTAGTCGACGTGTTTGACGCGCTGACCTCCGACCGCCCTTACCGTAAAGCCTGGGGAAGACAAGAAGCGCTGGATTACATTTGCGAACAAACCGGGAAACATTTTGATCCGCAGGTTCCGCCTGTCTTACTCGATTCGATAGGCTAATTTATTTTTGGCGCTGGCACAGACTGCATCCTGTCCAAACCCAGGATAATCTAGCCAATTCAATTGCAACGCTGAAGACTGCTCGCTCACCATGAGCAGATATCGCAAGCGCGGCCCAGCACCGCGACCCTACAAGGTTCACACAGCGAATATGGACCGTTCCTTCACCCAAAAATTTTTACGTCTGTTCATTCCGGCGGCAATACAGAGCTTGTTCTTCAACCTTATCTCCATCCTGGACGTGCTCATGATGGGGCAACTGGGCGACGTGCCCGTGGCTGCCGCAGGGCTGGCCGGTCAGTTCTCCTTCCTGCTCAACCTGACCCTCTTTGGGGCCACAGGCGGCGCGGCGGTTTACATGGCCCAGTATTGGGGCGCGGACGACCGCCCCAACTTACTGCGCGTGCTGGGCATGACTCTGGCCCTCTGCGCGGGCACCGCTGCCATCTTCGCCATCCTGGCCATCGGCTTGCCCGCCCAGGTGCTCAGCCTTTATTCACAAGACCCCCTGGTCATTGAGGCCGGGGCCTCCATTCTGCGCATCGTCGGATGGAGCTACCTCTTCTCAGCGATCACCACCACCTTGTACGCGGCAGTGCGCTCCACCGGCAACACGCGCCTGCCGATGGTCATCGGCGTGACCTTCCTGACCCTGACTGTCGCGGCCAATTACGTGTTGATCTTTGGCAAGTTGGGCCTGCCCGCGTTGGGCGTGCGGGGTGTGGCCCTCGGGCGCACCATCTGCACCGTTGCTGAATGCCTGGTCCTGCTTTTCCTACTCTACCGCAAACGCTCACCTGTGGCCGTACACCCGGCGCGCTATTTCCAGTTCAACTTCGGCTTCTTTCAGGCGCACATCGTGCAGATCATCCTGGTGCTGGCCAACGAATTTTTCTGGGCGCTGGGCGGAAATGTCAACAACGCCATCATCGCCCGCCTGGGCACTTCGGCGTATGCCGCCTATAACATTGCCGCTACCATCATCAGCATCGGCTTCTTCATGACCATGGGCAGCGCATCGGTAGCCGCCATCATGATCGGGCACGCCATTGGCGCGGGCCGCCTGGATGAAGCCTATCAAATCGGCAAGCGCATCCTGCTCATCAACCTGGCGGGCTCTTTTGTCATCGGCATGGTTCTGGTGGCGGTGCGCTCCTGGGTGGTCACGCTGTACCAGGTGGAAGACAGCACACGCGCTGCCGCGGCGGCAATCATCCTGGTGGGCGGGCTGTTCTTCTGGCTGCGCAGCCAGGATGCCATCTTCATCGTTGGCATTCTGCGCGGCGGCGGCGATACACGCTTTTCAGCCATTCTGGATGTAGGCGGGGTGTGGCTGGCTTCCATTCCGTGCGTGGCCATCGCCGTGCTGGTGCTGCGCCTGCCGCCCCACTGGGTCTACGCGGCTATGCTCTCTGAAAACCTAGCCAAAGCCATCGGCGGTACCATCCGCTTTACCTCTCGCCGTTGGATCAAAAGAATCGTACCGACCCAACTGGGTTGAAAAAAGCTCTGACTTTTCACCGCTGCATGAGCGGTTAAGAATCATCGCGGGCGAGATGAACACCTCGCCCGCGACACACCAATAAAACTGGGAGGAGACCCGGTTTACTTACCGCGATTGCGGGTGGCAACGTCGAAGAACACCGCTGCCGCCAGCACGGCTCCGCGCACCATGTACTGGTACGAGATGCCGATGCCCATCAAGTTCATGCCGCTGGTCAGCGACATCATCACCAGCGCGCCAATGATCGAACCAACTACCTTGCCCACGCCGCCTGCCGCCGAAACACCGCCGACATAAGCCGCCGCGATGGCATCCAACTCCCATAGCGTGCCCGCTGTCGTAGTAGCTGAGCGCAGGCGCGAAGCAAACAAGATGCCCGACAACGCCGAGAGCATGCCCATTGAACCAAAAACGGTGTAGGTGATCTTCTTGACGTCGATACCACTCAACTCGGCCGCCTCGGGGTTGCCACCTACCGCATAGATATGGCGCCCAAGCACGGTTTGCGTCGTGACAAAGTGATAAACCGCCACCACCACCAGCACCACCACTGCGGTCCAGGAGAGGCCCTGATATCCAGAGAGTAACCAGGCAATCCCGCCGATGATGGCCGAGAGGAACAGCAGCTTGAGGACAAATACATCGATGGGCAGAACATCAAAGTTATATTCCATCTTCTTGCTGCGGCTGCGAATCTCGCTAATCACCAATGCGACAATGGCAACCAACCCCAGGATCAAGGTCAGCTTATGCCGCTCAGGCAAGAAGGCACCCATTGGGATATCGGGGATGAAGCCGTTGCCAATGGCGGCGAAGGTTTCATCGGGGATAATGATAGTGCCTGTCGCCTCAGTGACCACCAGGATGGCCCCGCGGTAGATCAACCAACCGGCCAGCGAAGCCACAAAGGCCGGGATGCCCAACTCGGCTACCAGGAAAGCGGTGATCAATCCGGCCACGACGCCCAGCGCCATGGTCATGGGAATGACGACCCACACCGGCAGGTTCCACTGCACCATGCCGATGGCGGCGATGGCGCCCAGGAAACCTCCCAGGAAGCCTACCGAAAGGTCAATGTGCCGGATCACAATCACCAGGGTCATACCGACTGCCAGAACAGCGATATAACCGGCCTGGTTGACCAGGTTAACAATATTACGCGAAGATATAAACGTGCCCTCGGTCGTGATCGTGAAAATAATCATGATGGCGAACAAGGCAATGAACATGCCGTATTCGCGGATGTTTTCACGCAGCACCCGGGTGATATTGGTAAGAAATGAAGCCGATTTAGCTCTTTGAGCGGTTGTGACAGATGACATCTTTTCTGACCTCCTCAATTCGTCGCCAGATTCATAATTTTTTCTTGTGTAGCTTCTTCAATCGGCATCTCGCCGGCAATCATCCCAGAAGATACAACGTATACCCGGTCGCTCATTCCCAAAACTTCGGGCAATTCGGAGGAGATCATGATGATACACATGCCCTGCTCCACCAGCCTGTTCATGATCGTATAAATTTCAAATTTTGCGCCGACATCAATCCCGCGCGTAGGCTCATCCAGAATCAGCACATCCGGCTTGACAAACAACCACTTGCCCAAAGACACTTTTTGCTGGTTACCACCGCTTAGATTTTGAACCGTTTGCTCGATGCTGGGGGTCTTAATATTGAGGCTCTTGGTGTAATGATCGGCAACTTGAATTTCGGCATTCGAATCGATAATCCCATTCCTGGCGATCTCGCGCAAGTTGGCGATGGTGATGTTTTGCTTGACGTCCTGGATCAGAATTAAACCATCCCCCTTGCGATCCTCAGTCACGTAGGCCAAACCGGCCTTAATGGCTTCGCTGGGGTGATGGAAGCGCTTCTTCTTCCCTTTCAGGATCAACTCGCCATTCACTCGATACTTATCCGGGTTTCCAAAAATGCTCAAGGCCAGTTCAGTGCGTCCCGACCCCATCAGCCCTGCCAGCCCAACAATTTCCCCTTTGCAAACGTGGAAATTGACATCCTTCAAAATTGTTCTTCCCAAAGCCGGGTTGTAAGCGGTCCAGTTCTTAACCTCAAACAATACTTCGTCAGAACGGACATGCTCCCGCTTCGGGTAGATATTGTTAATTTCGCGACCCACCATGTGCTTAATCAGCACCGGTTCGTTCACCTCGCCTTTGTGCGCATCCAATGTACAAATCGTCTGCCCGTCGCGCAAGATCGTCACCTTGTCGGCGATGGCAATGACCTCTTTCAACTTGTGAGAGATCAAAATGCTGGTCACGCCATGAGATTTCAAATCGCGCAACAGGTTCAGCAAGTTCTCACTGTCGCCCTCGTTCAAGGCCGAGGTCGGCTCATCCAGAATGAGAATTTTCACATCCTTGCTGAGCGCCTTGGCAATTTCAACCAGTTGTTGCTTGCCCACCCCAAGCGATTTGATCTTGGCGGCGGGGTTCACATCTAACCCCACCCGTTTCAGCACTTCTCCTGCTCGCTTGACCGTTTCGTTCCAATCCACCAGGGGGCCCTTGTGAATTTCGTTCGCCAGAAAGATATTTTCGTATACGGTCATCTCAGGAACGAGGGCCAACTCTTGATAGATGATGGCGATGCCGGCCTTTTCACTGTCGCGAATGTTGCGAAAGATTTGCTCCGCGCCGTTGATGAGAATTTCGCCGGTGTATTCCCCGTGAGGATAGACACCGCTCAAAACCTTCATCAACGTAGACTTCCCCGCCCCATTCTCACCAACCAAACAGTGAATTTCACCTTCCCCCACCTCAAAACTAACGTCACTGAGCGCTTTGACGCCTGGGAAGGTCTTGGTGATGCTGCGCATTTCTAACAGGGGATTTGCCATAATTGACTTCCAATGAATGATTTTCCGGAAGGAGGGCGAAACCAATTTCAGAGAAACTGGTTTCGCCCTTTAATTTTACTCCGCTATGGGCGAAATGTTTCGCTCAAACCGGGGGCGATTACGGCAGGCCGGTGAAATCGGAAGCCGGATAGTAGCCGGAGTCGACGATGGCTGCCTTGACATTCTCAATGGTGACCGTCACGATAGCAGACGGCTTGGCGGGAACGTCAATCTTGCCGTTGTTATAGGTGTTGGTCTGCTCAGGAGTTCCACCCTGCAGGTAAGCAACCGCCGCGGTAATGGCGTCGGCCACCAGGGTGCGGACGTCCTTGAGGACGGTCATGGACTGCTTGCCGTCGATGATGTACTGGACAGAAGCCTTTTCAGCGTCCTGGCCAGTGACATAGTACTTGGTCACATCGCTGTCGGCGGCGAAGGCATCGGCGATCGAGCGAGCGGTGCCATCGTTCGGGGCCAGAATGAACACGGTGCCCTTATCCTCGGCCTTGGCGGCGGTCAGGTTGGCTTCCGCCAGGTTCTTGGCCACGTCAAACTTCCACTCGGTGGTCACCTGGCCGATGATCTTGGCCATCTCTTCGCGGGTCAGGGTCGCCTTGTCTTGCAGGACAATCGCCTCGCTCGAGTTCTTGACCACAAATGTGCCATCGGCGATCTTGGGCTGCAGAACATTCCACGCGCCTTCGAAGAACAGGAACGCGTTGTTGTCGGAAGCAGCGCCAGCGTACAGGTACAGGGGGTTGCCCGTGCCGGTCGCATTTGCCACCAGGTAATCACCCCATGCCTCACCAACAGCCACGCTGTCGAAGGTCACGTAATAATCCACGGCGTCGGTTTCGCGGATCAGGCGATCATACGAGATGACTTTCACGCCTGCGGCTTTGGCGGCCTCAGCGGCGGCGGCGGCGGCAGTGCCGTCCTGCGGGCAGATAATGAGAACCTGAATGCCCTGGCTGATCAGAGATTCAACATTCTCTTTCTCTTTGGCCGAGTCACCCTGGCTGAACAGGATCTGAACATCGTACCCAGCGGCCGTCAAAGCATCTTTGAAGCGGGTCTCGTCCTGGATCCAGCGGGGCTCGTCCTTGGTGGGAAGAACGATGCCAACCTTGCCGGTGACGGCAGGAGCAGGTTCGGCAGCGCCATCCAAACCGGTGAAGTCGGAAGCAGGATAGTAACCGGAGTCAACAATGGCTTCCTTGACGTTGTCTTTGGTGACCGTCACGATCGCAGACGGCTTGGCGGGAACATCAATTTTGCCGTTGTTGTAGGTGGTGGTCTGCTCAGGAGAGCCGCCCTTGAGGTAAGCAACTGCCGCATTGAAGGCATCGCTCACCAGGGTGCGGACGTCCTTGAGGACGGTCATGGACTGCTTGCCGTCGATGATGTACTGGACGGAAGCCTTTTCGGCGTCCTGGCCGGTGACGAAGTACTTGGTCACGTCCTTGTCGGCGGCGAAGGCATCGGCGATCGAGCGAGCAGTACCGTCATTGGGGGCCAGAATGAATACGGTGCCCTTGTCCTCCACCTTGGCAGAGGTCAGGTTGGCTTCCGCCAGGTTCTTGGCCACGTCAAACTTCCACTCGGTGGTCACCTGGCCGATGATCTTAGCCATCTCTTCGCGAGTCAGGGTCGCCTTGTCTTGCAGGGCAATCGCTTCGCTCGAGTTCTTGATCACGAATGTGCCGTCGGCGATCTTGGGCTGCAGAACATTCCATGCGCCTTCGAAGAACAGGAACGCGTTGTTGTCGGAAGCAGCGCCAGCGTACAAGTACAGGTTGTTACCCGTGCCGGTCGCATTTGCCACCAGGTAATCACCCCATGCCTCACCAACAGCTACGCTGTCGAAGGTCACGTAGTAATCCACGGCGTCGGTGTCACGGATCAGGCGATCATACGAAATGACTTTCACGCCGGCAGCCTTGGCGGCTTCAGCCGCGGCGGCGGCGGCGGTACCGTCCTGCGGGCAGATAATGAGAACCTGAATGCCCTGGCTAACCAGAGATTCAACATTCTCTTTCTCTTTGGCCGAGTCACCCTGGCTGAACAGGATTTGGACGTCGTATCCCGCTGCGGTGAGCAGCTCTTTGAAACGGGTCTCGTCCTGGATCCAGCGGGGCTCGTCCTTGGTGGGAAGAACGATACCTACACTCAGCTTCCCGGCGGGGGCTGCGGTAGCAGCACCTGGCTCTTGGGCGACCGGGGTGGGGGTGGGCTGGCAAGCAGACAGCACCATCGCCGCGATCGAGAAGAGCGCAACCAACATAAGGATTGACTTCTTCATCTCTCGAACCTCCTTGTTCGATTCACAAAGAAAATAGGGGGATACAAACTTACAAGTTTCATTCTAACGAAAAAGAGGTGAGGACGTCTCATCATTTACCCTCACCTGCATAGGGGGATTCCCCCCTACCGGGTGGTTAAGAATTTGGAAGAACAACGATTTTGAGGTTTTTGCGGGTGCGAAGCACACGCAAAAACCTCAAAATCGCGACCTCCCCCAATAATTTTAGGATAGGGACTCAGCGAACTACGCTGCGCTTGCGAGAAGTTTTCTGCGGCTTGCGGCTGGCCGATTCGATTTCCACACCCACCCTAGGGTGAGGAATTTCGACCAACAGCGCCAACCCGCCCTCCGGCTGCCCTTGCAGTCGGAAACGCCCCCCCAACAACGCCACCCGTTCGCTGATCCCCTGTAAGCCATAATGGCCGTCGGCGGCCATGTTGGCCAAATCAAAATCTTCGCTAATACCCTTGCCGTTGTCCCGCAGGGAAATGGACAGCGAACGCGGCGTGGAATGTTGCAAACTGATCTGCACTCGGGTGGCTTGCGCGTGGCGGCGGACATTCGTTAAGCCTTCTTGAATAATGCGGAAGATGGACATCTCGGTGGCTTCGGGCATCCGCCCCAGGTTCTCATCCAAGTCAAGATCCACCTGAATATCCCAGCGTGCCGACCAATCGCGCACAAAGGACTGTAACGCGGCGCCCAGCCCAAGGCTGTCAATGGTCAGTGGGCGCAGCGTGCCGCAAATCTGGCGCAGGCTGGTGACCAGCGCGCGAATGCCTTGCCGGACTTCGGATAGGTTATTGGCCAGTTCACCGGAAATCCCCGTTTCCAGTTCCAAACCTTCCAATTCGTAGTTGATGCTCAGCAGATCTTGAATGACCTGATCATGCAACTCGCGCGAAAGGCGCTTGCGCTCTTCCTCACGCTCGGTCAGCAGGCGGCGCTGCGCCTCGAGCAGGGCAGTGTTCATTTGATCCAGAATCTGTACCTGGTCGGCCAACTGCTTGGTCAACTGACGGTTCAGGCTATCCTCACCGGCCAGGTTTTTTTCCAACAGCATCTGATGAAAGCGCAACCGTTCGGTGTTCTTGCGAAAATCGTCATAGCTATCAAAATTCCAGATGGTCGGTGCCGCTTGCTCAGCAATTTCACCGCCCAGCAGCAGGTTCACCACATCCTCGCGCGTCGCCTCATCGGTGCGCAGGTCGGCCACAATGTGGGTCTGGTGCAGCACCACAATCCGATCCGTCACGGCAAAAAGGTGATCGAGGTTATTGCTGCTGAACAACACGCCAAAGCCTTGATGCTGCCAGTTCTGAATAAGGTTAAACAAACGCTGCTGGTTGAGGTAGCTGAGCAGCATGTTGGGCTCATCGATAATGTACATCTGCGCCGGAAAAGTGAGCACGCGGGCAATGGCAATCAATTGGCGCTGCTCGAAAGAAAGCTCGGAGACCTTGGATTGCAGCGAATCAACCTGCACGCCCAGGCGCGCCAGAATGTGCAAAGCCTGCACGTTCATCCGGTCAAAGTCAAGAATGCGCAGCGAGCCAAGACCCTTTTGGGGCCAACCAATTTCGCTGCCCAAAAAGATGTTGCTGACCACGTCAAAATGCTCCACCAGCGCGGGGCGTTGGTGAATGACCCCAATGCCCAACGATTGCGCCGAAAAAGGCCAGGTCAGCCGCTTATTGTTAAAGTGAATTTCACCGCCATCCGGCTCGTAGAGGCCCGCCAGCATCATCATTAATACGGACTTGCCCGAGCCGATGCTGCCCGTCAGACCAACCACCTCGCCGCGGTGAACATCAAAATTCACCCGCTGGAGAATGGGTAACGCGCCGAAGGATTTGGAAATGTTTCTAACCTGCAAAAGAGGTTCCATATACACCAGATTATACCCATATTCCAGCGGTTCGCCTCAGGCGTGCTCCCCACCCGCGCTCGCTTGACCCGATGGACGGGCAAGGTTTTACGATAAAATTTGCCTTATTGGTTAATTTTTGTTATAAATAGCCAGGCTCGGCCCGCCATTCACACAGGCCTCGCCCACACTATGAGGAACATCATGAAATCGACTGATCGCAAGAAAAATTTTTCCACCAAAAGCTCTGCGCGGCAGAAAAAACGCTCGCAGAGCAACCTCCTGCCCGTCATCGGCGGGATTGCCCTGTTCGCGGTCGTGCTCGTGCTGGGCATTCTCGTCGCCTCCAACCAGGCCAACGCCTCCACCGCCTCCATCCAGGGCCTGCTCGCTTTTGAAAACCTGGAACGGGGCCACACCAACGGCCTGGTTGCCTATGCCCAAAATCCCCCGGCGGGCGGGCAGCACAACCCCGCCTGGCAGAACTGCGGCGTGTATAGCCAGCCGGTGCAAAACGAGAACGCTGTCCACTCCCTGGAGCACGGCGCCATCTGGATCACCTACCAGCCCGACCTGCCCGCGGATCAACTCGAGCAGTTACAATCCCTGACCCGCCGCAGCGGCTACCGCCTGCTCAGCCCCTATCCTGGCCTGCCCGCCCCCATCGTGGCTTCGGCCTGGGGCTACCAGGTGCAACTGGAACAGGCCGACGACCCCCGCCTGCTGACCTTCATCCGCAAGTATGAGCAGAACCCGCTGGGTCCCGAGCCGGGCGCCGCCTGCACCGGCGGGGTTGGAAAACCAGGATAGGATGCTGCTGTGGATAACGAACCATTGACTGTAGAACAACCATCCTCTGAAAACGGTCTGCGCCTCACCCCGCTGACCGGATTGCTGCTGGCTGGACTGGCACTGGCCGTCGGCTTACTCGGCTATTGGATGGGCATGCGCCAGGCCTCAGGCCCAGGCGAGGGCTCGCCCGAGGTTGGCTTTACGCGCGACATGCTCACACACCACGCCCAGGCGGTGGATATGGCCAATTTGCTGCGCGACCGCACCCAAGACCCCGATTTGAAACTATTTGCGCTGGACATCGTCCTCACCCAACAGGCGCAAATCGGGCAGATGCAGGGCTGGCTGGCGGTGTGGGGCTATCCAATCGCCGGTACAAACCCGGCTATGGAATGGATGGGCATGCCCACCACCGGACGAATGCCGGGCATGGCCTCGCCCGAGCAGATGAATCAACTGCGCGAGCTGAGCGGCACAGAAGCCGAAGCTCTCTTTCTGGAATTGATGATCATTCACCACCGCGCCGGAGTGACAATGGCCGAGGCCGTTTTGGATCAATCAAAACGGCCCGAAGTAGTGGCGCTGGCGCGCTCGATTGTGGCGGCGCAATCCAGCGAGGTGGACTACATGCAAGAGTTATTGCAGCAGCGCGGCTATCCGCCCGTGCCCGAGGAAAGGGATATGGGTCACGGCGAAGCCGCCCCGCAAACCACCGAGACCCACGAGTCAGGAGGGCATTAGCCCTCTTCCTAATCCGGGGGAGGGTAGGGTGAGTTTCCCCCACCCTACCCTCCCCCGGCGGCAAAGCTTATCAATCACTTAGGTGCTTTGCCGGGGGAGGGGAAGAATTTTGCGGCTCTACCGTTTTAGACGGGAAAAGTAGCACGAAGTAAGAGGAAATGATACCATCGGAACAAAAAAGGTGAAACCGATGGAAGAGAACCAAATCCTGAGCCAAATATTAGGGATAGCGCATTTGG
>JAEXTI010000022.1 GCA_023406965.1 Chloroflexota bacterium | reverse complement strand
TATATGTTTCGGGCTTCTATGGATTCAAAAATTATAAGAGTGGTATATGGTTTTGTTCTTCCAATTCTGGTTGTCTTTTTCTTGCTTGGAGTTTCGTCATTCATCGAAAGATCGCGGATATTAGGATCAATCGCTTCTGATTTTGTTATCCGCTTCTTGCTTACTGTATGGTTTTGTGGTCTTTACTCAAGGTTGTCGAGGATATCTTCTTTTAGCTACTACCCTAATAAGAAGTGGACCAAAACCGATGTCGGGCCTGTTGAAAAATACTTTTATTGGCTAATGAGTGCTGTTTTCGGTTTAGGCTGCGGGATCATCACGTGGTGGACTATAAGCTGGTTCTTTCTTGGCTCCCCCAGTATCTGTTATGCAATTTCTGTCGCTAATTGTTTTATCATCATTTGGCCGTTGTGGACTCATTACTGGGTGTTAAAACTTTAAGGTGGCGGGTGAAATTTAGACGGTTGGGTATGTCCCGACTTCTACCATAGCTCCCTGTTTATATGAGCATCTTACTTCTTGGAAAAAGGCGGGCACAAAATGATGACAGATAATTGTCAAAAACAGTGGCAGCATTTGGTAGATTGTCATAAGGCTTTCTCTTTGGCTCTACAGGATTTCTTGATCGAGATGGATGAGTGCAATCGCATATTGGTAATGAAGCATGCGTTGATGGGCAGAGAAAGATCCACGGCTATTTACCTGCTACAGTATCTGAAACCCACGGAAACAGTGCAGCTTTTTAACGAACTTGTATTTTTAGCAAGTTTTTCGCATGGTGCGATCCAGGCGGTTCGGGATGCTATTTTAGCCATGCCCAGGAATTTTGTAGTTGATACTATTGAACAAGCCGCAGAACCTTGTTTAGAAAATGGCACATACGATGAATACAGAAGGCTTTTGGAGTTGTACTCGTCATTAGACAAAGCGTTGACGAAGAAATTAGCTGAACGAGCGATACGTCATGAAGATAAAGACATTCGAGAAGCAGGGAAAGATTTTTTGATGTGAAAGCAGAGAATTTAATACAAGAGGGAACCGGCACCGATTCCTCGCGTGTTCAACAGGAAAATCACCAATCCATATGAATTGAGTTGTAGAAGATCAAATGCAAGGAAATGTCATGAAAAGAAGTATTGCTTTTATCGAGAGATGGATTGCAAAGTTTAATGAAGTTGAAATTGAGGTGGTTTCTATCATTTGTACTTTTATGTCGATGTTATCGTTTTTTGTGTCTACACTTTTGACACTTGAAACATCGAGGATTTTAATAATGTGGTTGTATGTTTTGGGATTTGGGTTTCTCGGCTTTCTGGCGTATGTCACAGCAGTTCGAAAAACCATGCCTTATATGCATTGGATGAATGGCATAATTGCCCGAGTAAATGGCGTGCTGTTGGCAAGTTGTTGCTGGTGGTTATCGATTTCAGCGATCATAAAAATTGTATTTTTTGACAGCTAATAACCTCCTCTCCTTTTTGTCACTGGAAAACATGGGCGCTTCCTTCAAAGGTCTATCTGGTCTAGTTTTCTCCATCGAGGCATCTTGATTAAACTATTTCGCTTGCTTGGAAAATTTCTCCTGGGTCTGTTGGTTCTGGCGCTGGCTCTGGTACTCTTCGTTGCCATCTCCTTAAAAATCCAGAATGTCACCAACGGCGAGATTGTGTCCTCTGGCCAGGTGCGCAAATTCCTCGTGTACATCCCGCCCAGTTACGACCCCGCTCGCCCGGCGCCCCTGGTCATCAGCATTCATGGCTACGCTGAGTGGCCTGCCCACCAGCGCGACCAGAGCGGTTGGAACGAACTGGCCGACGAGCATGGCTTCATTATGGTTTACCCGGCGGGCACGGGCTTTCCGGCCCGCTGGCGCATGACCGGCGAGAAATCAGCCGATGTCGTCTTCATATCTGACCTGATCGACCACCTGCAAGGGGTCTATAACATCGATCCGGCCCACATCTACGCCAACGGCCTGTCCAACGGCGGGGGCATGTCCTACGTTCTGGGCTGCCGGCTTTCAGAGCGTATCGCCGCCATCGGCAGCGTTTCGGGAGCCTACCTGTTCCCGCTGGAGGAATGCAACCCGGCCCGCCCGGTGCCCATGCTGGCCTTACATGGCACGGTTGACCCCATTGTCCCTTACGAGGGTGGCTACTCGAATTACTTCAAGGTGACCTTCCCGGATGTCCCGGCGTGGATCGGGCGGCGCGCGGCGAAAAACGCCTGCGCCGATACGCCGGAAGCCCTTCCCTCCAACGGGTCGATCAGCGGGGTGCGGTACACGGGCTGCACGGAGGACGCCGAGGTGGTTTTCTACACCATCGCCGGAGGGGGGCATTCCTGGCCGGGCGGGCCGGGGCTGCCCGAGTGGATTGCGGGTACCACCTCGCAGGAAATCGACGCTACCGCAGTGCTGTGGGAATTCTTCGAGCGGCACACGCTGAGGCCATCACCATGAACGAGCCCTTTTCGACCAACTTTTCCGGTCCAACCCCCTCGTCGCGCCAGTTGGCCTGGCACGCCCTGGAGTTCTACGGCTTCTTGCACTTCACCGTCAACACCTTCACCGGCCTGGAGTGGGGCTACGGCGATGAGAGCCCGTCCCTGTTCAACCCCACCGCCTTCGATGCCAGCCAGATCGTCTCGACGGCTGCCGGTGGTGGCATGGCGGGCTTGATCCTGACCTGCAAGCACCACGACGGCTTTTGCCTGTGGCCTTCGCGCTTCACCGAACACTCGGTGAAGCACAGCCCCTGGAAGAACGGGCGCGGCGACGTGGTGCGCGAGATTTCCGAGGCCTGCCGGGCGCAGGGTTTGAAGTTCGGCGTGTATCTCTCACCCTGGGACCGCAACCACCCCGAGTACGGGCGGCCCGCTTACATCGAATATTACCGCAACCAGCTCCGCGAACTGCTCACGGATTACGGGCCGCTGTTCGAGGTGTGGTTCGACGGTGCCAACGGCGGGGATGGCTATTACGGCGGCAGCCGCGAGACGCGCCAGATCGACCCTTGCGCGTATTACGAGTGGGAAACCACCTGGAGCCTGGTGCGCGAATTGCAGCCCGAGGCCTGTATTTTCAGCGACGCCGGACCGGATGTGCGCTGGGTGGGCAACGAGCACGGGCTGGCGGGCGACCCTTGCTGGTGCACCCTGGATCGCGAGCGCTTTGCGCCCGGCCAGTCCGACGCCGCGGCATTGAATAGCGGGCAGCGCGGCGGCGCACATTGGGTGCCCGCCGAATGCGATGTGTCCATCCGCCCGGGCTGGTTTTATCATTCCGAAGAAGACGCGCAGATGCGCTCTCCCGAGAACCTGCTGGACCTGTACTTCCAATCGGTGGGGCGGGGCGCATCCTTGCTGCTCAACCTGCCCCCCGACCGGCGCGGGCAGATCCACGCAGCCGATGCCGCTGCGCTGCGCGGCTTCCGCGAACGTCGCGAGCGCATCTTTGCGCGCAACCTGGCTGCCGGGGCGCAGTGTTCACCCAGGATGGCGCTGCTGCTCGACGGTCGCCGGGATACTTTCTGGCAGCCTGAAGGCGGGGACCAGCTATCAGAGTTGATCCTGGAATTCCCCGCGCCGGTCACCTTCAACGTGGCCGGGCTGCGCGAGCACCTGCCCCTGGGGCAGCGCGTGGAGCGCTTTGCGCTGGATGTAGACCGCCATGGTTACTGGCAGGAATGGGCCGGGGCGACCGCCATTGGCAACCGGCGTTTGTTGTGCGGCAAGACCGTGACCACGGCGCGGCTGCGCTTGCGCATTTTAGAAGCGGCGGCAATCCCGGCTCTTTCTGAGCTATCCATCCACTACGATGCCGGGCTGGAAGGAGAATAACATGCAAGCCGAAATCATCATCAGCGACTTTCAGCCCTCCGATCAGGACGAGGCCAAAGCGCTCATTCTGTCCGGGCTGGTCGATCATTGGGGCTGGCTCGACCCGGCACTCAACCCCGATTTGAACGACATTGCCGAGACCTACCGCCAGGCGATTTTTCTGGTGGCGCGCCTGGATGGGCGGCTGGTGGGTACGGGGGCCTTGAAGCCTCGCGGCGAGGGCGTCGCCGAGATCGTGCGCATGTCGGTGGCCAAAGACCTGCGCCGCCTGGGCCTGGGGCGCAAAATTTTGACGGAGTTGGTGGAGCGCGCCCGAGTCATGAGCTTGCGCAAAATCATCCTCGAAACGACCGAGACCTGGGGCGAGGTGATTGCCTTTTACCTGTCTTTCGGTTTCCGCATCACCCACCACCAGGATGGAGACGTCTATTTTGAGTTGCTGCTGTAAAAAAGACCCTAAGGGTTTTCCGAAACCCTTAGGGTCTGATTGATTACCCGACCGGAACGGAAGCAGGCACCGGCTCACCGTGGCCGTTTCCGTTGTTGTCTTTTTCCCACAGGCGCCGCATTTCCTCACTGGTTGCCAGTAACTCGTCCAGCGTGCCGCGGGCTTCCACCTTGCCGTCCTTCATCACAATGATCTGATCGGCGCGGCGCAGCACCGGCCGCCGGTGAGACACCACCAGGCAGGTAGAGTCCTGCTCTTTGCGGTCCGGCGGGAACAGGCGCTCCCACAACTGGCGCTCGGTTTCCACGTCCAACGCGCTGGAAAGGTCGTCGAAGACCAGCAGCTCGGGTTCGCGGGCCAGCATTCGCGCCGCGGCGGTGCGTTGAGCCTGCCCGCCCGAGAGTTTGACCCCGCGCGGGCCGACCATCGTCTCCAAACCCTTTTCCAGGGCCTCCAGGTCTTCATCCAGCACGGCCAGCCGGGCGGCTTTGCGGATATCGTCGTCGGTTTTGTCCATCCCCAGCAAGATGTTGTTGCGCAGGGTGTTGCTGAACAGGCGCGGTGATTGGGCCGTGTAGGCGCTTCGCGGCGGGGTGAAAAAGCTGCCCGCGTCGGTCACCGGCTGCCCGTTCCAGCGGATTTCGCCTTTCTGGTGGGGCAGCAGCCCCAGCAGGACGCGCACCAGGGTGGTCTTGCCCGAACCCACCCGCCCGGTGATCACCGTCAGCGAGCCGCGCCGGAGGCGTAAATCGATACCCTCAATGCCGTTGGCGCTGTTGGGGTAATGAAAGCTCAAGTCTTGAGCTTCCAGAGTTTCCAGCCGGTCGGCGGGCGTGCGGGTGGGCGTCTCGACGGGCGGCAGAGGCCCGTCCAGGTTGGCTGCGGCCGGTTCGATGAGCGCGTTGAGCGGCGCGCCTTCCATCAGGCGGTACATGCGCTCGACCGACACATTGAGCTGCTTGTAGCGCGCCACCAGCATCCCGGCGAAAGTGGTCAGGTCGCTCATGCTGGAGAGCAGGAAAGTGAACAGCGAGAAGTCACCGATGGTCAGGTTGCCCGAACTGATAGCCTGCCCCGCCAGGATCAGCACCACGCCGGTGCCCAGGCTGGCGGTGTTGCGCCACAGCGAGTCCAGGGTCTGGTCGAAGAGATGTTCGCGCAGCGAGAGCTTGCGGCGCTCGGCGTTGAGGGCCTTGAAGTAAGCAATTACGTTCTTCTCGGCAGAGGCCGCCTTGACGGCCTGCACCGCCCCGAAAAACTCGCCGATGAAGCCGGTCACCTTACCGCCGGCCTGGCGGCTGGCGCGCCGGTAGGACTCGATGCGCTTGGAAGCGGCATTGGCGATGAGGCCGATGATTACCACTGGGATTAACGAGTAGAGGGTGATGGTCGGGCTGATTTGCATCATCAAGACGATGGACGCAATGATGATCATGATCCCCACCAGGATGTCGTTGATCCAGATGACAAACAGGGGCACCTCGATCACGTCGGTGCGGAAGCGGCTGACTGCCTCGCCGGGGGAATCGGGCAATGGCGCGGCCCCTGGGCGGCGCAGGATGTATTTGAGCAGGTTCCGGCGCAGCAGGTAAGCTGTTTCGGAGAACAAGGGCACATCGGCGTAGAGGAAACCGTATTCAGCCAGGGCGCGCCCGAGCAGCGTGGCAAAGGTGAAGGCCAGGATGGCCCAGATGCCAAACGTCACCGCGGCGTCGCCGGTGAGCAGGTTGAAGAATTCGCGTAGCAGCAGGCCGGGCACAATTTGCCACATCAGGCGGACGAGCAGCACGCTGAAAAAGTCCACCGTCCAGTACCAGAAGCGGAAGCGCACCATAGCGAGAATCACGCGCCAGGCGGGCAGAGCAGGGACCTTGGCTTCAGAAGGGGCAGAAGCTTGAACGTTCATACCAGGACCTCCTCGAGGCCGGTTTGTAGGAGTTGATAGAAGCGCGAGTCAGGCGAGGCCGCCAGTTCTTCGCGCGGGCCGTATTCTTCCATCTGGCCCTCAGACAGGATCATGACGTGGTCGGCGCGGTGGACGGTGTGCAGGCGGTGGGCGATGATGATGGCCGTCCGGCCTTGCAGCAGCCGGTCGATGGCGCGCTCGATGCGCTGCTCGGTGAGCGGGTCGAGGCGCGAGGAGGCCTCGTCCAGGATGATCAGGGCCGGGTCGCGCAGAAAGACGCGCGTGAAGGCCAGTAGTTGGGCCTCACCCGCCGACAGGCTGTGCCCGCCGGTTTCCAGCTCAGAATCCAGCCCGTTGGGCAGCGAGGCATACCATTCGCCCAGCCCCAGCTCGTTCACCACTTCCAGAATGCGCTCGTCGGGGATGGCGCGGTCAAAGAAGGTCAGGTTGTCGCGCACGCTGGCGCGGAAGAGCTGCACATCCTGGGTGACGATGGCTACCCGGCTGCGCAGGGTCTCCAGCTTTGTCTCGCACATTTCGCTGCCGTCCAGCCAGATATGCCCGGCGGTAGGATCGTAAAGGCGGAAGACCAGGCGGGCCAGGGTGGTTTTACCGCTGCCCGTGCGCCCCAACAGCCCCAGCACCTTGCCGGGTTCGAGCTTGAAGGACAGGTTTTTTAGCACCACGTCCTGATCATTATAGGAAAACGACACATCGTCAAAGGTCAGCCCCAACGGGCCGTCGGGCAGGGCCTCGCGGCTGCCGCCGGTCACTTTGGGCTGTCGGGCGCGCAGCTCGATCAGGCGTTCCACACAGGCGCCGATGGTCTGAAAGCTTTGCACCTCGTGGGTCAAGGCCCAGATGGGCGCTTCGAGCATGTTGACGTAATGCACAAACAGATATACCGTGCCAATGGTAATGATCCCGCCGGTGTACAGCCAGTACCCGCCGCCCAGGGCCATCATATAACCCAGGGTCAGGAGCACACCCATGATGGTGCCGGAGATCCACTGCTTTTGCTGCGCTTTGCGATTGTGGCGCAGGATGTTGCCCTGGAAGCGGAACAGTTCACGCAGGCTGAAGCTCACCGCGCCGCTGGAGCGGATGTCCTCGGCCCCGGTCAACTGCTCTTCGACGAAGCCAAACAGGTCGGCTTCGGCCTGGCGGCGATCTTTTTGGTGGGCAACGGCGATATCGCGGATGCGGTAGAGCACCAGCAGCGTGACCACGGCGAACACAGTGAAGGCCAGGCCCGTTTGCCAGTTTTCCAACGCCAGGGCGATGAGGATGCCAACCAATAGCAGGGCATTACCGATGAGCGTGACGGCAAATTGGGAGAAGAAGTTGGACATTTCGGTGATGTCGCCGTCGATGCGCTCGATGAGCTCGCCGGGGGTGCTGTTGTTGTGAAAGCTCATATCCAGGCTCAGGCAGTGCTCGGCCAGCTCCTCGCGCAGGGCGTTGGTCGCCGTCCAGGCCACATTCTGGCCGGTGTAAACGACCGCCACCGAGACGATCTGCTGGAGGATGGCGATGCCGATGAAGGCCAGCGCCACCGGCAGCAGCACGCCAACGGCTGCGCCGCCCAGGGCGGAATCGATGAA
>JAEXTI010000231.1 GCA_023406965.1 Chloroflexota bacterium | reverse complement strand
TTCGGGCTCTTCAGAAAGCAAACCCGCCACGCGGTCACTGCCAGCCAGGGCATTTTGCACCTGCTCCCAGGCGCCGCTGAGACCGCGCACGGGCTGGTAGAACATTTCCAGGTAGAGGAAGAAGGCAACCAGATCGGCGATGGGCAATGTGCCTTGCAGCGCCAGGCGGCCGCCGAAGTAGATGACCACCAGCAAGCCCAGCGAGGAGGTGAGGTCGATGAAGGGTTGGAAGATGGCCATGAGCTTTAGCGCGCTCAGATTGGTGCGCTTGTAATGTTCGATGCCATTGCCGACGCGGTTGATCTCTTCCTCTTCGCGGGTGAAGGCTTTGATTTCGCGGATGCCGGTAAGGTTGTCGTTGAGCATGGCGTTGAGGTTGCCGAGCACGCGCTGGCGTTCGGTGAAAGCCGGGCGGACGCGGCGGGCATAAACGCGCAGGGCGAGAACCACCAGGGGGATGGGCACAAGGCTGAGCAGGGCTAACTGCCAGTTGATGGAGAAGAGCACCGCGCTGATGGCAAAGAGGGTGAGGAAGTTGACCAGCACATCGGGCACCGCATGGGCGATGAGCGCTTCGAACAGGTCAGTATCGTTAATGATGCGGGACATGAGCTGACCGGTTTGTTTATCCTCGTAAAAGCGCAGCGACAGGCGCTGGACATGATCGTAGACATACTTGCGCAGGTCTGCAACCACGCCCCAGCCTGCTACATGAGCCATGTAACTGCGCAGGAACTGGAGCACAGCCCGGATCAGGTAGACACCCAGAACCGCGAAGGTGAGGGCAGTGATCAACTGGTAGGACTGAGGGGTCGTGTCTGGGTCGGTGACGATGGTGATGAGCTGTTGAATTGCCCAGGGGATGAAGAGCTGCACTGCGACGAGGAGGAGCATGCTCAGGACGGTTACAGACAGGACTTTAATGTAACGGCGCGCGAACAGGAAGGTAAGTTTGAATGGTTTCACAATATTCTCGTTAAATGTGGTTTTATGGCGTTGGCGGCTCCAGGCCGATACCGGTATCCAGGTGGAAAGCCTCGTCTCGATGACTTTCGGAGAAATAGGCGTTGTCTACATGGCTCAGGTGATCGACATGTTTTTCGGAGATTCGCTCAGATTGAGCCAGGATCATCCGTTTTTGTTCCATGTTTAGTCTTTCGGAACGAAACATTAGGATCAGCGCTTGGGCGGCTTTTTGCCGTGTGATGCGATCTTCGGCGTGAAGCAGACCGATCATATGCTCGATCACGCGAGGGTCGCCAAGAGTGCCAAGGGCGAGGGTAGCGGCCTGGCGGATTTCTGTATTTTCAGAGTTGAGCAGGGCGCCGAGGGGTTGGAGGGCACGCGAATCGCCAATTTGGCCGAGCGAAAGAGCTGCCGAAGGGGCCAGGAGGGGGTTGTTGAGCAAATCGATGAGAGGCACTACGGCGCGGGTGTCGCCGATCTTTCCCAGGATGTGTGCTGCTTGTTCGCAGACGTGGCGAGGGCCGGTTCGGAGCAGTTCGAGGATGAGGGGGACGGCGGGGCTGCCAATTTGGGCGAGCACATCGGCTGCCCGGTTTCTGACAGATTGCTCGGGGTCGTTGAGGAGGGGCAGTATGGCGGCGACGGCGGGAGCACCGATGGTGATGAGAATTTTGCTCGCGACGCCGGCAAGGTCGTTTTCCACACTGCGCAAGGCAGTGACCAGGGGTGGGATGGCTGTGGGGTCTGATACCAGGCTGATGGCCTGCAAGAGGGTCCGGCGGGTGTCGCGGGCGGTTCCCCGGAGCGCTGAGATCAACGCCTGGGCGGTGTTAGGCGCTTTGGCGATTTGTTCGAGTGAGAGGGCGGCAGCTCGGCGGACGTTTAGCTCGCTGTCTTCAAGGGCGGCGATGAGCGGGTTGACAGCGGTAGCATTTCCAGTGAGACCCAGGGCGACAACGGCGGATTCGCGCATCGCCGGCTGAGGATCTTGAAGGGCTCGCTGAAGGGGGAGGATGTCGGAGAAGTCGGACTGACTGGCGCGATCCCAATCCTGGTTAGCGATGGATAGCAGCGCATTTTCCTGGCTGTTGGTGGGCTGCCAGCCAAGTTGGGTCAGGGAATCGGCAGCTACTTTGCGAACAACAGAAGATACATCTTCCAGCGCGCGGATGAGGGGTGGGATAGCGCGACCTTCACAGATGCGGCCTAAGGCTACAGCAGCAGCTTCGCGGACTTCGGGGGCTTCATCTTTGAGACGCTGAACGAGAGCTTCCACGGGTAATCCGCGCGCGGATGCATCGAGGCGCGGGGCAAGGCGGCCCAGCGCCCAGGCGGCAGAGCGCCGGACTTGCGGAGTTTGATCGTTGAGGGCGCCGACCAGCGGGTCGACAGGCAAGCGGAGGTAGGCAGGCTCGTTGAGGCGCTTGGAGAGTTGTCCCAGGGCGCGGGCTGCGCCATCGCGGATACGATCCTTGGGGGCGCGCAGTGCGGAGATGAGCGGGAGAACGGCAGGTTGGCCAAGGCTACCCAGGGCCAGTGCGGCAGCCGGGAGGACAGAGGGTTCAGGGTCTTCGAGAGTGGTCATGAGCGGCGAAACGAGTTGTTCGAGCTGCTCTTCGGTTAGCTGGGGGGAGATTTCGGCGAGAGCCAAAGCAGCGGCGCGGCGAACCGAGGCAGCCTCACGGTATTTCAAGGCTGCCAGAAGGGCTTTCACATCAAGCCGGGTTTTGAGTTTGTCGATGTCGGGCGGGCCGAAAAGTGGCATAAGAGTTAATTCCTGAGTTATGTTAACTCACTTAACTATATTGAACAAGAGGATTTCAGTCAAGTATCGCAAGAGAAATGTAACTATCTTGTAACTACTCAGAGGGTGGGGAAAAGTCCCTGGTTGAGTAGTTTATTTGTAATTGCTCAGCAGTGGCCGAGTTAGGATAGGGCGAATTTGGAATTGTCATCGTGATAACGAGCGGGGTGTTATGTTTGCGGGGAGTTCCCGGTATAATTGACCGAAAGGGAGTGAAGCCATGGAAAACATTGAACAGCTAAAACCGTTCCTGGTGCGTGCCAAGCGCGCCACCTATGCGTCTGGGATCGCGGCGAGCGCTTCGTCGCGACCGGAATCGTTTGATTTGCCCTACGAAGAAGGCGCGTTTCGTTACCTGGATTCGTACCTGGGCGGGATTGATTTTATCGGTGAAGAGGCGGTTTGGTGGAAGGGGACGGCGGTGTGGGGGATGAATTATTACGGCTGGATGCTAACGGATGAAATTCCGGCTGAATTTGGGCATTTCCTCAAGGCAGCACTCTCGCAGATACCTCTCGAAGCTCCGTTCCGCGGGCCTGAGGTGTATCAGGAAGGAGATTTGCGTTATGTGTGCAGTTGGGCGGGGGATGTGATGCGTTTTTCGGGAGAAGAAGAGATTGAATACAAAGGCAAGGCGATTTACAAACTGCTGTTCCATGGGGGAGGGGTGAAGCGATGAAACTCCTGGATATTATCCATCGAACCCCGGTGCCGGAGCCTTGGGCGGAGGGAGATAACATCCCGTGGAGCGATCCGTCTTTCAGCGAGCGGATGCTGAAGGAGCATTTGTCGCAGGAGCATGATCTGGCCAGCCGGCGCTCGGAGACGATCGACTTGCATGTGGAATGGATCCATTCGGTGGTGCTGGATGGAAAGCCTGGGCGCATCCTCGACCTGGGCTGCGGACCGGGGTTGTATGCGGGGCGGCTGGCGCGAAAGGGGCACTCGGCTGTAGGTGTTG
>JAEXTI010000013.1 GCA_023406965.1 Chloroflexota bacterium | reverse complement strand
GCGAGCAGAACTGGCCCCTGGCGGTGGTGGTCATCACCGGCCAAGGCGACGAGGAAACCGCGGTGACGGTTCTCAAGGCCGGCGCCCAAGATTATCTGGTCAAACATACCGAATATCAGGCACAACTACCGGGCACACTGGACTCTGCGCTGCAGCGCTTTCGTTCCGAACAGGACCGCCGCTCGCAGCCGCAGCGGGTATTGTATGGCGAAGACAGCCCCACCGATCTGGAATTGACCCGCAAGCACCTGGCTCATTACGCCCCTCACATTCAATTGACGTCGGCCAAGTCGGGCCGGGACATGCTCACGTTGCTACCCGAGAGAGGCCATCAGGCCAACTTCGATCTGGTTCTCCTCGATTACAATCTGGCTGGAGAAAGCGCCCTAGACATTCTTAAAGAAATCTTCCAGGTGCGCAAGTTGGATGTGCCGGTGGTGGTGGTGACAGGACACGGCAACGAGGATATCGCCACCCAAACCCTCAAGCTGGGGGCTGCTGATTATCTGGTAAAAAACACCGGTTACCTTTTTAAACTACCTTCATTGATCGAACAGGTCTGCACGCGCGCGCAATTGACCCGCGAACAAGCCGCCTTGCGCGAGAGCGAGAACCGCTTCCGTCGTTTGGCCGATAATGCGCCCGACATCATCTTCCGCATCGCGTTACATCCTGTGCCTCACTATGAATATATCAGCCCGGCAGTGCTGGCGGTAACCGGTTATACCCCAGAAGATTTTTACAGCGAGCCGGACCTGGTTCAGCGCATCATTCTTCCCGAAAATCGCCACTTGCTCAATCGCGCCGCTGTAAAACCAGATCCGCGCGACAAGCCGATCATGGTTCGCTGGCGAGGTAAGGACGGTCGGGTGATTTGGATTGAAGAGCGCTCGGTGACCGTGTGCGATGAGAACGGGGCAGCAGTGGGCATTGAGGGCATCAGCCGCGACGTGACCCAACAAAAAGAAGCCCAGCTTGTTCTTCAACGCCAGTTCACCCGCCTGGATGCACTGCGCACCATTGATCTGGCTATCAGCAACAGCTTTGATTTGCGCCTGGTGTTGATCATATTCATCGAGCACGTCATGCGCGAGTTGGACGTGGACGCGGCGGCTATTTTGTTATACAACCCGGTCAATCAAACCCTCGAATATGGCAGTGGGGCGGGCTTCCGCACCTCCTGGCTGCAGCGCATGGTTCTGCGTGTAGGAGAAAGCTATACGGGCAACGCCATCTTGGGGCAACGCACCCTCACCATGACCACTAACCTGACCAATATCTCGCAGCACAAGGACTGGCCTCAGTTCATCGCCGAGGAAAGCTTTGTGAACGGGGTCAGCTCACCCCTGATCTCGAAGAGCGAGGTCAAAGGGGTGCTGCAAATTTTCTCGCGAACGCCCAAGGAACGCGATGAAGATTGGAAGAACTTTTTTGAGCTGCTGGCGGGCCAGATTTCGCTGGCCATTTACAATGCCGATTTGTATGAGCAGTTGCAACGCTCCAACCAGGAACTCAGCCTGGCTTATGACGCCACCCTGGAAGGTTGGGTGCATGCGCTGGATTTGCGCGATCGAGAGATGGAAGGACACACGCAGCGCGTTTCGGAACTGACCGTTGAACTGGCGCAAACCATGCACCTCACCGCCGATGAGATTCCGCATTTGCGACGCGGGGCCTTGCTGCATGATATCGGAAAGATGGCCATTCCAGACTCGATCTTGCTCAAGGCAGGGCCTTTGAGCGAAGCGGAATGGGAGGTCATGCGCCAGCACCCCAAGTATGCGATGGATTTACTCGCGCACATCTCGTATCTTGAAAAAGCGCTGGATATCCCCTACTGTCACCACGAAAAATGGGACGGCTCCGGCTATCCCCGCGGGCTGCGCGGGCTGCAAATCCCCTTTGCGGCGCGCATGTTTGCCGTCATCGACGTATGGGATTCGCTGATCACGCCGCGCGTCTATCGTCCAGCCTGGCCTGAAGATCGCGCCATCAAGTACATTCGCGAGCAAGCCGGAAGCCAGTTTGATCCCGAAATTGCCCAGGCTTTCATTAAGATGATGGGGTATTAGCTAGTGGTACAATATATAGGTAGCGCCCGTTCTCGCGGGAAGTTTTATATATCCATCCTGTAAGCTTTTAGAAGGGAGTATCAATGGCTCCTGTCCTCCAACTATCTGGAATCACCAAACGTTTTCCCGGCGTGCTGGCGAATGATCACATTGATTTGACCCTCAATGAAGGCGAGATCCTGGCCTTGTTGGGGGAAAACGGGGCCGGCAAGTCCACGTTGATGAACATCCTCTACGGGTTGTATCAGCCCGACGAGGGTGAGATTCAAGTGCGCGGCAAAAAGATCACGATCCACTCGCCCACCGATGCCATCCATGCCGGCATCGGAATGGTCCACCAGCATTTCATGCTCATCCCGGTATTCACCGTGACCGAGAACGTGATGTTGGGCTCTGAGTCGGTGCGCGCCGGCGATTTTCTGGATCGTAAGAAGGCTGCTGACCGGATTCGGGAAATCTCTGAGAGCTACAAGCTGGAGGTCAACCCCGATTCGTACGTCAAAGACCTGCCGGTGGGCGTCCAGCAGCGCGTTGAAATCATCAAGCTGCTGTACCGCGAAGCCAACATCCTCATCTTTGACGAACCCACTGCCGTGCTCACCCCCCAGGAAGCCGATGAGTTGTTCGAAATCATGCGTACCCTGGTCAAACAGGGCAAGTCGATCATCTTCATCACCCACAAACTGCGCGAAGTACTCGAAATCTCCGACCGGGTGATGGTCATCCGCCGCGGCGCGATGGTGGGCAGCACCACCCCCGAGAACGCGGACAAGCAAAAGCTGGCGGAGATGATGGTGGGACGTTCGGTCCACCTGGAAGTGGAGAAAGCCATTGCCACACCGGGCGATGTGGTTTTGGAAGTTAAGAACCTGGTGGTGGCCGACCCGAAGAACCAGATTGCTGTGGATGATGTCACGTTTGACGTCCGCGCGGGCGAAATCATGGGCGTGGCGGGCGTGCAAGGCAACGGGCAGACTGAACTGGTCGAGGCAGTCACCGGACTGCGGGCGGCGATCAGCGGCAAAATCCACCTGATGGGTCAGGAGATCACCAACATGTCGCCCCGCCAGGTGACCGAACTGGGCTGCGCCCATGTCCCCGAAGATCGCCAGCGCGACGGATTGATCCTCTCCTTCCCGGTAGCCGAAAATTCGGTGTTGTGCACCTACTACCAGCCTCCATTCGCCAAGGGTGTGAACATGCAGTCGCGTGTGATCCTGGATAACGCCAACCAGTTGATCAAAGATTTTGACATTCGCACCCCCAACGCGCAAACCAACGTCGGATCGCTTTCCGGTGGCAACCAGCAGAAGGTGATCATTGCTCGGGAATTCTCCCGCCCGATCAAATTCCTGGTTGCTTCGCAGCCCACCCGCGGCCTGGATGTGGGCTCCATTGAGTATATTCACCGGCGAATTGTTGAAAAACGCGATGAAGGCTGTGCCGTGCTGCTTGTATCGCCAGAGTTAGACGAAATTATTGAACTATCGGATCGAATTGCGGTCATGTTCCGCGGCAAGGTGGTGGCGGTGGTTTCGGCAGACGAAGCCAACAAAGCCTACCTTGGTTTGCTCATGGCCGGTGTAAGCCCCGAACAAGCCGAATCGGCGAAGACCAAGGGGCCGCGCGTTGTAGAGACAACATTCTAAACGGGGTGACGTGTGAACCAAAATTCAAACGAAAAACCTGAACAGTCTCCGGTCAAACCTGATGCAGGGAAAGTGCTGCTAGAGGAATTGACCCGCCCGCCTGAACCCAAAAGGGGCGGTTGGTGGCGGCGGGCCGGGCGCGTTTTGCTTGTGCCTGCCCTGGCGATTCTGACCGGCCTGATCTTTGGCGCGATTCTGATGGTGCTGACCACAGAAGAAGTCTACCAGGCGTTTGGTCGCTCCTTTGGAGAGGGCTTGTCCCTGGCCTGGCGGACGGTCATCGAATCCTATGGGGCCATGTTTGCTGGTTCATTGGGCGACCCCGGGCGCATGATCTCTGCGCTGGGCAGCGGCGAGCCCGCCGCCATCCGCAGGGCCTTCAACCCATTTCTGGAAAGCCTGGTCAACGCCACGCCCTATATTTTCGCCGGATTGGCTGTGGCCCTGGGGTTCCGCAGCGGTCTGTTCAATATCGGCGTAGAAGGCCAACTGTTCGTTGGCGCAACCGCTTCGGCTTATGTGGGATATGCAATTAAGGGCCTCCCCGGCATCATCCACATGCCCCTGGCGCTCCTGGCGGGCGCGGTGGCGGGCGGCGTGTGGGGTTTGATCCCCGGCTGGCTCAAGGCCAAAACCGGCGCTCATGAGGTGATCAACACGATCATGCTCAACTGGATTGCCTTCCGCCTGACCGAGTTTCTGCTCTCCGGTCCTATGAGCCGCCCCGATTCCGGCGGGCTCCCCATCACACCGATCATTGAAAAGTCGGCAGAAATTCCGCAATTCTTCCAGGCTCCCATCCGCTTGCACCTGGGCTTCTTCATGGCCCTGGCGGTGGCCTGGTTCATTCACTGGCTGCTCTTCAAAACCACCATCGGTTTTGAAATGCGCTCGGTTGGCGCCAATCCTTCCGGCGCGCGCTACGCAGGTATGAACATTACCCGCAGCACGGTGCTGGCCATGACAATTTCGGGCGCGCTGGCCGGGGTGGCTGGGGCTGTCCAGGTGCTGGCGGTCAACCGCAGTATGGCCATTGGCCTGTCGCCGGGATATGGTTTTGACAGCATTGCCCTGGCGCTGCTGGGCAACAGCACACCGATCGGCGTGGTTCTATCGTCCATCTTGTTTGGCGTCTTGCGCAACGGCGCGACCCGCATGATGGTGGTCTCGCAAATCCCGATCGACATCGTCTCTATCATCCAGGCGCTCATCCTGGCTTTTGTGGCGGCTCCGGCCATCATCCGCACCCTGTACCGCATTAAAATCCCCAAAGAAGCGGAACAAGCGGTCTTTGTCGGCAGTTGGGGAGGAAAATAGCATGACAAACGCTGTTCTCATCCGAAAACTTGAAGCGGTTTCTCCCACCCGCCAGCGCTGGATGGGCGTGGTAGAGATCGCTATGGCTGTTATGATGCTGATCTTTTTCACCCTCAAAGTGCAGCCAGGCAGCACCTCCACCTTTAACATGACCCCTGGCGGGATCACCCGCGGCGTGGCTGGAGATTGGGTAGTGCCCGCCCTGGGCACCCTAATTTTCCTGACGGTCGTGGCCTTCCTTCTGGGCGTGTATCAATTCTTGCGCGGATTCGCCAAATGGACCAACGGTGTGCTGGGAATCATCGTTGCGTTCTTTGTTTTCGGTTTTTTGGTGTGGGCCTCGGCTGGCAAATCGCTCAACTTGTCGGGCATGTTGAGCGCTGCCGTGCTGCTGGCCGTCCCGGTCATTCTGGGCGCCTTCTCCGGCGTGCTCTCTGAGCGGGCCGGGGTGGTCAATATTGCCATTGAAGGCTTGATGTTGATGGCCGCCATGGTTGGAGCGCTGGTCGGCAGCGTCACGCAAAGCATCTGGTGGGGCCTGTTAGGCGCAATTGTATCCAGCGTGCTGCTAGCCCTGGTCCACGGCGTGCTGTCCATCAAATACAAGATCAACCAGATCATTTCCGGTACGGTCATCAACATTTTTGCTACCGGCATGACCTCTTACCTGTCTTCGAAGTTCATGCAGACCTACCAGAACCTGAACAACCCGCCCATCTTCCCGCGTATCCCCATTCCGCTGCTGGCAGATATCCCCATCATCGGGCCGTTGTTCTTCAACACCAATATCTTCGTCTACCTGACCTTCATCTTGCTCATCGTTATTCAGGTAGCCTTGTTCTCCACGCGCTGGGGCCTGCGCCTGCGCTCGGTCGGCGAGCACCCTAAGGCCGCCGATACGCTGGGAATTAACGTCATCCGCACCCGATATGTGGCCGTCATTTTGAGCGGCGTGGTGGCAGGCATTGGCGGCGCTTTCTTCACTCTGGGTTCCGTGGGCCGCTTTGATGAGATGATGACCGCCGGTAAAGGCTTCATCGGCCTGGCTGCGATGATCTTTGGCAACTGGACCCCCATTGGAGCCTTCCTGGCCGGGTTGATGTTTGGTTTTGCCGACTCTGTGGCGACCAAGCTTTCCATCCTGGGCACAGGCATCCCCACCCAGTTCATGGCCATGGCCCCCTACCTGACCACCATGATTGTGCTGGCCGGTTTGGTTGGCCGCGGGCAAACTCCCGCCGCCGATGGTGAGCCCTATACCAAGGAGTAACGGGCAGGCCCCTTTTAGAGGTATTTCATGGAATCACGACCAGATGTGTTTGACTTTCCGACCGCCTTCCCTTTAAAGGTGATTGGCAAAAATGAGAATGATTTTCGGAACTTCGTCCTGGCGGTGATGGAAAAACACACCTTACCGGATGAAATTCAAAAAGTTACCGAGCGGCCGAGCAACAACGATGCGTATCTTTCGGTAACGGTGACTTTTGTGGCCCAATCCCGCGAGCAGTTGGACGGTATCTACCGCGAGCTATCGATTCACCCCCGCGTCTTAATGGTGATCTAATAACATGGCGTCGAAAAACTCGTGGAAAGCGAATGGATTATTGCTGTTAACTGCCGCCATCTGGGGCGGCGGGTTTGTGGCCCAGCGCCTGGGCATGGCCGAAATCGGGCCGTTTACCTTTAATGCCATCCGCTTTGGCATCGGCGGGGCGCTGCTGCTGGTGTATCTGCGCGCCCAAGGAAAACTACGCGCCGAGCCGGGCAAGCTGCGCGGCGAACTGCTGGCGGGGGCCGCGGCGGGCGTGTTGCTATTCTTGGGCTCGTACCTGCAAACAGCCGGCATGATCTATACCACCGCGGGCAAGGCCGGTTTCATCACCGGATTGTATGTAGTGCTTGTCCCGCTGATGGGCCTGTTTTGGAAGCAAAAGACCGGCTTGAGCACCTGGGCGGGGGCTTTGCTGGCAGTGGCGGGCTTATACCTGCTCAGCTTTGCCGAAAGCGCCCAGGTGAACATCGGTGATGTACTGGTCATGGTGGGGGCCTTTTTCTGGGCCGGGCACGTCCAGCTCATCGGCTACCTTTCACGGCGCAACGATCCGCTCAAGGTGTCGGTGTACCAATTTTTCGCCGTTACAGTAATGAGCCTGGTGGCAGCGCTGTTGTTTGAAGAGACCACCACGCAGGCGCTGCGCCAATCGCTGTGGCCCCTGCTCTATGGCGGCATCTTCTCGGTGGGGGTAGCCTTTACCTTGCAGGTGGTGGCCCAGCGCGACGCCCACCCCGCTCACGCGGCGATCATCTTCAGCCTCGAGACGGTCTTCGCCGGGCTGTCAGGCTGGCTCATCCTGGGCGAGCAAATGGCCCCGCGCGCTTTAGCAGGCTGCGGGCTGATGCTGGCAGGCATGATCCTCTCGCAGGTGGGCCCATACCTTAATTTGGGCGCTGCCCGGCGCGTCAATATCTTGCAAGATTAAATCCGCGCCACTTCTACCTGCATTGGAGACCCCGTTATGGATGGAACCCCGCCCGCCTATCGCATCCTCACTCGCCGCCTGATTTTGCGCTGTTGGGAGCCAACCGACGCGCCTGAACTCAAGCGCGCGGTGGATGCAAACATCGAGTATCTACTGCCGTTCATGCCCTGGGCGGCCCACGAACCTACCTCGCTGGAAGATAAAATTGCCTTGATACGCAAGTGGCGCAGCAAATTTGACAGCGACATCGATTTTACCTATGGTGTCTTCGACCGCGCCACCGGGCAGGCCTTGGGAGGTTCTGGTTTGC
>JAEXTI010000205.1 GCA_023406965.1 Chloroflexota bacterium | reverse complement strand
AATTCGGTGTTTGACCCGCAGGTGTATGATCTGAAGTCGCTGGTCATCGCTGAAGATGAGACGAGCCTGATTTTCCGGATCGGTTTCTACGGCCCGGTGCCGAACCCGTGGAACTCGACGATCAACTTATCCTTGCAGACCATCGATATCTATATCGACCAGGACCCCGGTGCCGGGACGGGAGCGCGGCTGCTGCTGCCGGGGCGCAACGCCGCCCTGGGCGAAACTTATGGTTGGGAGTATGCCTTGTGGGCGGAAGGCTGGTCGCAGCAGGTGATTGTGCCGGATGACGCTGGAAATCCTGTGCAGAATACGGAGGCGAGCTTCAAAGTGGTGGTGGATGCCGGCGCGAAGATGGTGACCATCCGCATCGATAAGGCTATACTGGGCGAGGGCGACCCCGCCGATTGGGCCTACTCGGTGGCGCTGCTGGGCCAGGAAGGCTACCCCTCGACAGGGGTTTGGCGCGTGCGGGATGTGGCCGCCGAAGCGGCGGATTACAAATTTGGCGGCGCGCCGGATGGCAAGAATCACACCCGGATTATCGATTTGTTCTGGCCCGCCGAAGCGTCTCCGACGCAGGAAGAGCTGTTGAGCGCCTTCACGCCCGCCGCCGGGGACCCGGGTGCGCTAGGCCAGGATGATTTTGCGCAAATCATCCCCTTTACAGTGGCGAAATGAAGGTAACCACTCAGGCAGCGAAACCAGAGTGGTTCAACAGAAATTAAGAACATCATAGTCTTCGAACATGGGTGATGCCCCCACCCTTCCCTCCCCCGGCATCCAAATTTTTAATTGCTTAGGTACTGTGCCGGGGGAGGAAAAGAATTCAGCAAAAGAGAGGGGCTTTCAGCCCCTCTCTTTTGCAAAATCTCTCCCTTGCCCAGCTTGTAGGTTGAATTCTTAGAGGTGTGTTTCCGGCGGGGAGGAGCCACGAGTCCGAAATTGAAATATGATATTGTCGAAGTAGTTTTAATGAATATAGGAGTAAACATGGATGCTAACAAAAATATTGTGGCGGTGGAACAGCGGGATTGGGTAGAAATTATCCTGCCCGACGGGCGCGTTTATAGCGGTCCGCGAGGCGCCTCCGTCGAGGCGTTTATGCGGGCCTTACCGGAATGGGACAACCCGCCTATTATGGGCGCTATTGTCAATCACGAACTGCGCGAGCTGACATACCCGATCAAAATGGAATCGGAAGTGAAACCCGTGACGATGAGTGACGCGGATGGCGCCCGGATTTACCGCCGCTCACTGGTGTTTTTGCTGGAAGCTGCCTTCGACGACCTGTTTGCTCCGGCTTTTTTGACCGTGGATCATTCCGTTTCATCGGGTGGGTATTTCTGCCAGGTGAATGGGCGGGGGCAGCTCAACAAAGCCGAACTCAAGGCATTGCGCAAACAAATGCACAAGCTGGTTGAGGAGGACATTCCTCTGAAACGCGAGGTCGTGCCCCTGGCTGAGGCAGCGGCTTTCTTCGCCAGCAAGCACATGGATGATAAGGTCAAGCTGCTCAAGTATCGGCAAAAAGAGAGGCTGGTGCTATATAGCATCAAGGATCACCGCGATTACCATCACGGGTATATGGTGCCATCGACCGGCTTTCTGCGCTGGTTTGAGCTGCATGATCTGAACGGAGAAGGCTTCATCATGCAGTTCCCCCGGCGGCACGCCCCCAAGCAAATCCTGCCGATGCCCGTATACGCGAAACTGCTGGGCAGTTTCCGTGAGTATGGAAAGTGGTTGGAGCGCCTGGAGATTGAGAACGTGGGCGCGTTGAATGAGACCATCGAGAAGGGCAAGGCGCGGGAGATCATCCTGGTGTCGGAGGCGCTGCACGAGCGGCAGGTGGCGGAAATGGCCGAGCAGATTGTGAGCCGGCGGCAGCAGGTGAAAATTGTGCTGATCGCGGGACCTTCTTCTTCGGGTAAGACCACCACCTCGAAGCGGCTATCGGTGCAACTGCTGGCGCAGGGCATCTCGCCGCTACCGATTGAAATGGACAACTATTTTGTGGATCGCGAGCAGACCCCGAAGGACAAGAACGGGCAATATAACTTTGAGGTGTTGGAGGCGCTGAATACGCCGCTGTTGGAGGAGCATTTGAAGCGCTTGATTGCCGGGGAGGAAGTGCAAATTCCCAAGTTTGACTTCCGCAGCGGCACAAGTAAACCTGGGGAGATTTTCCGCCTGCAGAAAGACCAGTTGATCATCCTGGAGGGCATCCACGGGTTGAACCCGCGCTTACTGCCGTCCATCCCACAGGAGCAGACTTTCCGTATCTATGCTTCGTGCCTGACGCAGCTCAACCTGGACCGCCACAACCGCATCTCGACCACCGACAGCCGCTTGCTGCGGCGCATTGTACGCGACGCGCGCGAGCGGGGTTATTCGGCGCAGAAGACTATCGAGCGCTGGGAGTCGGTGCGGCGGGGCGAAAAGGAGCACATTTTCCCGTACCAGGAGAATGCGGACGTGCTGTTCAATTCGGCACTGGTGTATGAGCTGGCGGCGCTGCGCCAACTGGCTGAGCCGCTGTTGCGCCAGGTGCCGTTTGGCACGCCGGAATACGTGGAGGCCAAGCGGCTGTTGGCATTCATCGAGTGGTTCCTGCCGTTGCCGCTGGATTTGATCCCCGACAACTCCATTATGCGCGAGTTTGTGGGCGGGTCGATCTTGCATGATTTCAAGCTGTGGCCCGAAAGAGAAGATTAACACTCCAAAGAAACAACCGCAGCGCGAAAGCGCTGCGGTTGTTTCTTTGGAGATAAAAAATGGTGACTGCTCAGCCATTGGGGGAAAGAGGCAGGTTTTGGGGAATTTTTTGAAGGTTCATACCCATGAATCGACTAAAACGCTATTCTCTTTAGTTTAATAAAGAGAAAAGAGAAACGCCGATCAAGGTTATTAAGGGAGAGAATAACACCCATCCCAGAACAGAAATCAAACAGTAACGTAGCCTCCCATCAGCTAACCAGATGGATTGAATTCCGCCGAGGAATAATCCTCCCAACAAACCATTCGGTATCGAGTTGGTGACAAGCAGAGATAATAGACTGGCATTCTCAAACATGAACCATCCCCCCATTCTTGGCCATTCATAACCAATGATAAAAAACAAAGCAATGGAAACGAACGAATAGCTAACAATCCATAATGAATTGGACTTGACCCATTTAGATAGAAAAAGCAGCTGGATCGCAGAAGGGATTGCGCCGATCGGAATCGCTAAAACGATCCAGCAAGCTGCTGCATAAACAAGCCTTTCAGCACTTTGCGAAAAAAACA
>JAEXTI010000125.1 GCA_023406965.1 Chloroflexota bacterium | reverse complement strand
GCGCTCGGCGTGATCCTCGTGGGTGCCGTGCGAAAAATTCAAACGGGCAACGTCCATTCCGGCTAGAACCAGTTTGATTAAGGTCTGTTCATCCGGGCAGGCAGGTCCAAGCGTGGCAACGATTTTAGCGCGTCTGTTCATTCAGAATCCTTTTGGATGGGATAAATATAGTCTACCATAAGCAAGTAAACGCGGTATAAAAACGGCGCAATTTCCATTTTCGGGAATTGCGCCGGTCAGATTGAAGCTGGGTTGCTCTAAGGCTGGCAGAGAACCGAGCGAATTTTGGGCAGGGCCCAATCGATTGTTTCGCGGTCAATGATCAACGGGGGAGCGAAGCGGATGACGTGGGTGTGGGTTTCCTTGGCCAGGATACCACTTTGTTTCAATGCTTCACAGAAGGGCCGGGCCCCGCCTGCTTCAGGCTTCAACTCGACGCCGATGAGCAATCCGCGACCACGAACTTCTTTAACGTGGCGGCTGGGAATCTCCGCTAGCTGCTCGATGAAATACTCGCCTTGAACCGCAGAGTTTTCAATCAGGTTTTCTTCGCGGATGACGCGCAAAGCTGCCCGGCCAACGGCGGCAGCCAGGGGATTTCCACCAAAGGTGGAACCGTGTTCGCCGGGAACGAAGAGTTCCATGACCGGTTTGTCGGCAAGAACGGCCGAGATGGGGTAGAAGCCGCCGGAGAGGGCTTTGCCTATGACGACGATATCGGGGCGGACGCCTTCATGGTCGACGGCAAAGAGCTTGCCGGTTCGGCCCAGGCCGGTTTGGATTTCGTCATCAATGAACAGGACGTTCTCCTGATCGCAAAGTTCGCGGACACCGCGCAGGTAGCCATCGGGCGGGATGATCACTCCACCTTCGCCCTGGATGGGCTCGATGAGAATTGCAGCGGTTTGCGGGGTGATGGCGTTCTTCATAGCCGCGAGATCGCCGTAGGGAACCGCGACAAAACCCGGGGTGAAGGGTCCGAAGAACTCGCGGTAGGACGGTTCGGTAGAGAATGAAATGACCGTGGTTGTTCGGCCGTGAAAGTTGCCGGCAGCAACGATGATCTCGGCCTGATGTTTGGGCACGCCCTTCACCTGATAAGCCCACTTGCGGGCCAGCTTGACCGCCGTCTCCACGGCTTCGGCGCCGCTGTTCATGGGCAAAGACATTTCGTACCCGGTCATTGCGGAAAGTTCTTGATAGAAGAGAGGGAGTTGATCGTTGCGAAATGCCCGAGAAGTCAACGTCACTCGGGAGGCTTGCTCTACCAGGGCGGAGAGAATTTTGGGATGTACATGCCCCTGATTGAGCGCGGAATAGGCACTGAGGCAATCCAGGTAACGATTGCCTTCGACATCACTCACCCACACGCCTTCTCCACGGTCGATTACAACATCTAACGGGTGATAATTGTGCGCACCGTATTGTTCTTCGAGACGGATGAGTTCGGAAGCATTCATGGTTTAGGCTACTCCAAAGATTCGAGCGATAACAGCTTTTTGAGCATGCAGGCGATTGTGCGCCTGGGGGAAGATCACCGAATGAGCACCATCGGCGACTTCATCGGTTAGTTCCTGATTGCGGTGGGCGGGGAGGCAGTGCATGACGATAGCTTTGGGGTCAGCTTCCGCCACCAATTGGGCGTTGACCTGATAGGGCGGGAAGACTTTTTCGCGTTCCTTGGTTTCCGCTTCCTGGCCCATGCTGGTCCAGGTGTCTGTGTAGATGACTTGCGCGCCACGAACAGCCTGATGAGGGTCGCGGTTGAAGTTAATTTGGCTGCCACTTGATTTGGCGAAGTAGCGGGCTAGCTCAATGGCTTGAGGTTGGATATCGTATCCACTGGGGCCAGTGTGGGTGAAGTTGCCGCCTAACATGGTGACAATGTGCATGAGGGAAACCGCAACATTGTTGCCATCGCCCACAAAGGTCACGTTCACGCCCTTGAGGGTGCCAAAATTTTCAATGATGGTCAGGGCGTCTGCCATTGCCTGGCAGGGATGGTCATAATCGCTCAAGCCGTTGATGACAGGGACACTGGAGTATTGAGCCAACTCTAAAATGTGCTGGTGAGAAAACACGCGCGCCATGATACCGTGGACATAGCCGGCCAGGACACGGGCTACATCTGCCACAGATTCGCGCTGGCCGAGGCCAATTTCGGCTGGAGACAGGTAGAGAGCATCACCGCCCAGATGGCGCATGGCCATATCGAAGCTGACGCGGGTGCGCAGGCTGGGCTTCTGGAAGATCATTCCAAGGACTTTGCCTTTGAGCAGAGGGCGGTTCCCTCCAGCAAAATACTCTTTCTTTAGTTCGATCGCCAAATCGAGCATGCTTAGCAGCTCTTCTGGTGAAAAATCGGCGACAGTGATGAAGTCTTTTTTCATAGATACTCCTCTTTTGTTGAGTTATGAACGACCGGATGCCTCGTGCGTAGTATAACATATTGAAATAGAAGGGTCATGCGCCTTTCTTATGCCCTTTGGCTGTATAATGTCACGCAAGGAGCATATCAGTATGCGAATTAAGTGTATCGGGTGCGAAGCGCTGGCCAGGCTGATCTATTATGAAGCGTCTTTTTCGCCGCACATTATTGATATCGAGATTGTCAAGTTAGGGCTGCACGCCGATCCGGGTGGACTGCGGGGGATTCTCCAGGCAAAGATCGATGCGGTTCGGTTGGCAGATTATGATGCTGTTGTTCTTGGTTATGGACTGTGCGGAAAGGCGACTTACGGGTTAATCGCCAGGGAGATTCCCCTGGTGATAGCAAAAGCCCACGACTGTATCACGCTTTTCTTAGGAAGCCGTGCCCGTTATACGGATCAATTTGAAAATCATCCCGGCACATATTGGTATGCGCTGGATTACCTGCAGAAGAACACAGACCCCGGCACCACCCT
The DNA here is from genome assembly GCA_023406965.1 of Chloroflexota bacterium. The sequence continues at coordinate 3,999 of JAEXTI010000125.1, read as the reverse complement.
TTCGCTGGGTGCGGCTGAGATGGGAAACGATTTAAAGGCAACTTATCAGTCCTATGTAGAAAAATACGGGGAAGATAACGCCGAGTATCTCATGTCGGTCATGGGGGCATGGCAGGCACATTATCAGCGGGCTGTTTATATCGATATGGGAGTCGGCGATGGGACAGGCGTGGAAGGCCAGGCCAAGGCGGACTCAGAGCGGAGAGGATGGGGCTTTGAACGGTTGAGCGGAGACCGGCGTCTGGTTCATCAACTCCTGTTTGGTGAATGGGGTGATGATTTTCTGGTGCTGAGGCCAGGGGAAAGTATCACCATGCGTTATGACAATGAGGTTATCGGAGCAGAATAGAATGCAGGCAGTGACGATTGGTAGTCTCCTCGATCAGATGGAGGCATTGTTAGGTCGGTTAGGGCCAGGATCGGGAAAACAAGCCCTGGAACTTTTATTGTTAATGGATGAAGTGAATGCAAGAATCCAGGAGCAGAATGGACGTGAAGGGGTTCTCGTAGCGGAGAAAACCCAGTTTGCCAGCATACAGGCGAGGGTAAAAAAGGATGCGGCCGTGCTTCTGCGGGAGTTGCGAGGAGCGGCTGGGCTGCAAGTTGAACGGTCGCGCCACAATGCGGTGGAGGCTGCCTGGTGGTGGCGCCTTGAGAAAGTTGTTGCCGAGGCAAACAGGAACAGGGTGCGGCATGCGTTGAAAATCTTTGGGATCGTCGCGTTGGTGGCGGGTCTGCTGGCGGGAATTTATTGGTTTTTCCTGCAACCCGATCCGGCGGACATTGCACGGATGAACGCGACCGACAAGGCTCAAGCTGTTGCCAGAGAGGGCAACATCCAAGAGGCTCTTACGATCGTCGAGGAAGGTTTGACGGTGGCTGTGGATGACCCGCAATTACTCATTGTGCGGGGTGTTTTGTTGGAAATGGCTGGTAGGATGGAAGAGGCTGAGCAAGTATTTGATCGGGCGCAATCGCTGATTGGCGAGTCTTCACTTTACCATCAGGCACGCGCAGAGGCTTACCTGGGGCTGGATTTGATCGATGAAGCGGTAGATGAAGCAGAGCAAGGTGTGATAATTGACCCTGTGTCGGCGAATGGATTTTTGATTCTTGGACAATGCCTGCAAACCCAAGGGGATACAGGAAATGCTCGGTTGGCTTACCAGGAAGCGATTCGATTGGCGGAATTGAGCGGGGAAGCTGAGATCGCGGCCCAGGCAAGTGTCTTGATGGCGTATCTGCCATAATGCCGCGGGCTACAGTTATCCAAATTCCTTGCCGGATTTATGGAAGAGATTGGGCGAAAGAAACCCAAGAATATCGAAAGAGATTTGGCTAGAAAGAATTTAAGCGGTGGTAAAATAAAGCGTTATCATTCCCGCGAAAGGATTTTTTAAAATGAAAGAAACAGTTGAACTTCAAGCGAAGGCAATTAATGCCATCCGCTTTCTCTCTGCGGATGGTGTACAGCAGGCCAAATCCGGTCACCCGGGGCTGCCAATGGGGGCGGCGGCGATGGCCTACACAATTTGGACCCGGCACCTGCGACACAATCCGAAAAACCCAAATTGGGCCAATCGTGACCGGTTTGTTTTATCCGGTGGACATGGTTCGATGCTGCTTTATAGCTTGCTTTATCTGGCTGGCTATGACCTGCCTTTAGAGGAACTCAAGCGCTTCAGACAGTGGGGCAGCAAGACTCCCGGACATCCTGAATATGGTTGGACGCCTGGGGTTGAGACCACCACAGGGCCTTTGGGACAAGGGCTTGCGAATGGCGTGGGAATGGCAATTGCTGAAAAGCATCTGGCGGCAGTCTATAACCAGCCCGGGCATGAGATCATCGATCATTATGTGTATGCAATTGTGACTGATGGAGACTTGATGGAAGGGGTTGCTTCTGAAGCGGCCTCACTGGCAGGACATTTGCGACTGGGTAAGCTAATTTACCTGTATGACGACAACCATATATCGATCGAAGGCTCGACCGATGTGGCTTTTACCGAAGACCGGGCGATGCGCTTTGCCGCGTATGGTTGGCAGATCATTCATGTTCCGGATGGAAATGATGTGGATGCCATTGACCAGGCCATTCAATCGGCGAAGCAAGATCTTCGGCCGAGCCTGATCGTGTGCCGCACGCAGATTGGTTACGGTTTGCCGACGCGTCAAGGCACGGCGAAAGCACATGGCGAAGCGCCTGGCGATGAGGAGTTGAACGGGGCCAAAGAGAAGCTGGGTTGGCCTTTGGAGCCGCGTTTCTATGTGCCTGAAGATGCATTGGCTTTTTTCCGGCAGTGCGTAGATCGGGGGGATGAGCAAGAGCGTGCCTGGACTGTGAAATTTGCGCAATATTCGGCCGCATTCCCCGAAATGGGCAAGGAACTTTCTCGCCGCCTGGCTGGGAAATTGCCGGACAATTGGGCGGACGGGCTGCCCGAATTCGCGACGGACGCAAAAGGCGTGGCGACGCGGGTAGCATCCGGTAAGGTGTTGAACGCATTGGCGGCAAAACTACCTGAAATCATGGGCGGATCGGCCGACCTGGCCCCGTCTACGAATACCTGGCTGACGGGTATAGAGTCATTCCAACCTCCCACGCCAGAAGGCCGCAACATGCAGTATGGTGTTCGCGAACACGGCATGGGCGCAGTGGTGAATGGAATGGCCTATCACGGTGGAGTGATCCCTTACGGCGCAACTTTCATGGTGTTCTCTGACTATATGCGCGGGGCTGTGCGGGTGTCGGCGATTTCGCATCTGCAAAGCATTTGGGTGTTCACACATGACAGCATTGGTCTGGGGGAGGACGGTCCCACTCATCAGCCGGTGGAGCATCTGGCTGCGCTGCGGGCAATCCCGAATTTGAATGTCATTCGACCCGCGGATGCCAACGAAACCCGCGAGGCCTGGAAAGCAGCGATTGAAAACTCGCACGGACCGACTGCGCTGGCTTTAACTCGACAGGCTGTGCCGACGATGGACAGGAGCGTTTTTGCTTCTGCCGAGGGCTTGCATAAGGGCGCATATGTTCTCGCTGATCTGGGCGAAGGGGCGCCGCAAGTTATTTTGATGGCTTCAGGCTCTGAGGTGGAGTTGATCGTTACGGCTGCACAGAAGCTGGTTGAGCAGGGCGTGGCTGTGCGGCTTGTGTCTTTCCCGTGCTGGGAACTGTTCGCTGCCCAGCCGGCCGAGTATCGCGAGTCGGTGCTGCCCAGCAGCATTGAGAAACGCGTTGCCGTAGAGGCCGGAATTGGCATGGGGTGGGAAAAATGGACTGGCTCGAAGGGCGCCATCATTTGCCTGGATCACTACGGCGCATCTGCTCCTTACAAAGAGCTGTATGCCCAGTTTGGAATCACCAGCGAAGCTGTGGTTGAAAAAGCGCTTGCGCTTTTCTAGAAAGGCAGGAGGAGAAAGTGCGCGTAGCAATTGCTTGTGATCATGGCGGTTTCCCCTTGAAAGAGACGATCCTGGCGGCAGTGAAAGATTCTGGACATGAAGCCCTGGATCTGGGGGCATTCGATGAAACGAGTTCGGATTACCCGGATTTTGCCGAAAAAATCGGGCAGGCGCTTACCTCTGGCGAGGCCGAGCGGGGAATTCTGATCTGCGGCTCTGGCATTGGGGCTTGTATTGCGGCAAATAAGATCAAAGGTGTTTACGCGGGGTTGTGTCATGACACATATTCGGCTCACCAGGGCGTGGAGCACGATGACATGAATGTTCTTTGCCTGGGGGCACGGATTATCGGCCCGGCGCTGGCAAACGAATTGGTGCAGGCGTTTTTGGGCGCTGTTTTCTCCAGGGATGAAAGACATCTCCGGAGGGTGGGCAAAGTCCGAGCCATCGAAGCGAAAGGCTCGATATCAGGGTAAAGGAGTCGAAAAATATGAGTGCAATCGAATCGCTTCATATACTGGGGCAGTCTTTATGGTATGACAATATTCAACGGCGGTTAATTGAGGATGGAACGTTGCCGCGGATGATCGCCGC
>JAEXTI010000113.1 GCA_023406965.1 Chloroflexota bacterium | reverse complement strand
TGCCCTACGCTACGGAAAACCTGGGGTTCTTCTACAACACAGACCTGGTCAAGGAACCGCCCCAAACCTGGGATGAGGTTCTGGAGATTGCCCGGCAGTTGAAGTCGGAAGGCAAAGTAGAATATGCGTTTGCCATGGCCGGTGGTGGTTACGAGAACCTGCCTGTCCTGACCGCCAAGGGTGGCTACATCTTTGGGTTGACAGACGGTAAATGGAATCCCGACGATGTGGGCCTGGACGGTGAGGGAATGATCGCCGGCGTGACCTACCTGACCGAAGCCGTGAAAGAAGGCCTGGTCCCCGAGACCGCCGATTACGAAACCGCTCACCAGTTGTTTGAGACCGGCAAGGTGCCCTTCCTCATGGCCGGCCCCTGGGCGCTGGATCGCATTCGGGCTTCGAAAGTGCCTTACGCTGTGGCGCCGTTCTTCCCCGATGATGGCGCTCCTTTCCTGGGCGTGCAGGGCTTCATGATCAATGCCTTCAGCGAGAATATCCTCCTGGCGCAGACCTTCTTGACCGAATATGTCGCCACGGAAGATGTGATGCAGAAGATCTATGAGACCGGGCTGCGCCCGTCGGCTTATAAATCAGTCCTGGCGACCATGGAGGATGCAGACCTCAAGGCGATGGGAGAAGCCGGGAACAATGCCATGCCGATGCCGAACATCCCCGAGATGGGTTCGGTGTGGAGCGCCTGGAACAACGGTATCGCCCTGGCGGCGACCGGTGAGCAGACACCTGAGGATGCCATGAAAGACGCGGCTCAGCAGGTGCGCGATCTAATCAAGGGCGCGCTGGCCGGCATGGTCAACCTGCCCGGCAGCTACCAGGACAAAGTGGCCTGCGGTGCTCAGTGGGATCCCGCTTGCGAAGCGACCGCGTTGAAACTGGGTGACGATGGCAAGTACACGATCACCCTGGCGATCCCCGCGGGTGAATACGAGTTCAAGGTTGCCCTGGACGGCGCCTGGACCGTGAACTACGGTTCGGATGGCGCGCAGGACGGCCCGAACTATGCGCTGAAACTGGATGCCGATAGTGAAGTGACCTTCGTCTACGATCCAGACACGCACATGGTGGAAATCACCACCAAGTAATGTGACGTCACAAAAGGGGCTGTCCAAGGGCTAACCCTGGACAGCCCCCTTCAGGTAAAATTATTCTTGAGTTCAGTCTCTTTTTGCGCATAAAAGGACGAACTCGACGTTTTTGCAGGGAGTGCACAGCATGGCTTCAACCCATACGCAGCACAAGAAAAACCCAATGCTTTTCTCATCTACTCCCATCCTCTCCCAGCTATTAAGGCTGGGTGGCTTGGTGTTGGTAGATGTTTTTGTCATCTGGTTTATCAGCCGGCTGATCCCCCTGGGTTATGCGCCATTATCCGTCGCCCTGGCGGTGATTGCCGTAGCCGTGAACGTGATTATCCTGCGCAAGGAGGCATACCCGTTGCGTTGGATGGTTGTGGGATTGGTATTGATGGCGCTGTTCACGATCTATCCAATCCTGTTTACCATCTGGGTGGCCTTCACGAATTATGGCGAGGGGCATCTGATTACGAAAGAGCAAGCGCTGGATCAGATCATGGCATCGACCTATTTGCCGGAAAGCGGAAAAGCCTACGAGTGGACTGCTTTTCGATCGGATACTGGCGACTATACCCTCTGGCTGCAGGATGCGGAAGGAAATGCCTACCTGGCTTTGCCGGGCGAACCGCTGAGCCAACCCAAGCCCGGTGAGATGGGCGTTGGTGCATTGGATGAAAACGGCGTTCCTGAAAGTATTGAAGGATACAATCGCCTTAATCGCATCCTGGCGGCGACGGATGAAAACTTGACCAATATCGAGTTTGGCGAGGCGGGAAAAACCATCCGCATTCGCTCCCCTCGAGAAGCAGCCGAGTTGTCTGCGCTGTATGTGTATGACCCCGGGCAGGATGCATTGACGAACCAGGAAACTGGAAAGGTTTATAAAAATTTGCGGGGGACCTTCACTTCGTCGGATGGAGAAGCTCTGCGCCCCGGTTTTGTAGCGAATATTCAATTGACGAACTTTAAACGGTTCTTCACCAGTCCCGCCTTGCGCGGCCCGCTGGTGCGCATTATTAGCTGGAACTTTGGTTTTGCCTTTTTTAGTCTGTTGTTAAACTTTTCGCTTGGGTTGGCGATCGCGATTCTGTTCAACGATCGTTTCTTCCCGCTCAAGAAGCTGATCCGGTCGTTATTGATCATCCCCTACACTGTCCCGGCTCTGATCACTATCCTGATCTGGCGCGGGATGTTGAATCCTGAGTTAGGCGTGATCGATCGCATTCTGGAAGGGATGTTTGGATGGGCTCCGTCGTGGTTCACCGACCCAACCTGGGCGAAAATCGCGATTTTGCTCGTCAACCTGTGGCTGAGCTATCCCTATTTCATGCTCGTTTGCAGCGGCGCGCTGCAGTCTATCCCCGAAGACATTTATGCGGCTGCCATGGTGGATGGGGCCAGTCCCTGGCAGCGCTTTTGGCGGATTACACTGCCCTTGCTGCTGGTGGCGGTAGGTCCGCTGCTGGTGGCCTCGTTCACTTTCAACTTCAATAATTTCAATCTAATTTACCTGTTCATCGCCGGAGGGCCGCCGATAGCCGGCACGCCCACCCCGGCCGGGCATACCGACATTTTGATCAGTTACGTGTATAACCTGGCGTTCTCGGGCAGCCGGGGAGTGGATTATGGCTTTGCCGCGGCCATCACGATCGTCATCTTTGTGATCGTCGGCGCCATTACGCTATTCCAGTTCCGTTACACCCGCATGTGGGAGGAGGTCAGTGAAAATGTCTAGCATCAGCTCCACCCGAAGCGGCGGTCAATCCCTTCGCAAATCCGCTACCTTCCAGCGTCGAATCGGCATTGCCGTTCGTCTGTTCATTGCGTTGATCCTGATTATCTTCTCCATTTTCCCTATCTTGTGGATGATCTCCGCCTCCCTCAACCCAACCGGCTCACTGGCGACGCAGAAATTGATCCCCGATCAAATCGGACTTGGAAATTACCGCACCCTGCTGACGTCGGGCGAGTTCCCATTCTGGCTCTGGTTTGGAAATTCTCTCAAAGTTGCCACCATTACATCTATTTTATCGCTGGCCATCACCACGGTTGCCGCTTACGCATTTTCGCGCTTCCGTTTCCGGGGCCGCCAGAATATGCTCAAAGCGATACTGTTGATCCAGGTTTTTCCCAGCCTGCTGGCGCTGGTGGCGACCTTCCTGATGATTTCGCAGATGGGGGATGTGCTGCCGTTTCTCGATTTAGATACCCACGCCAGCTTGATCCTGGTGTACCTGGGCGGAGCGATGGGCGTCAATATCTGGTTGATGAAAGGTTACATGGATACGGTGCCGCGCGAAATTGACGAATCCGCCATGGTGGAGGGAGCTACTGACTGGCAAATCTTCACCCAGTTGATCTTGCCGTTGCTGCGCCCTATCCTGACCGTGATTGCGATCATCAACTACATCGGCACGTATGGTGAGTTTGTTCTTGCGCGGGTACTGCTCAGGAGCAACGAGACGTATACGCTGATGGTGGGGCTGCAGATCTTTGCAGGCGCGCAGTTCTCCCAACGCTGGGGGGTGTTTGCGGCGGGTGCTTTGTTAGGCGCGCTTCCGATCATGATCATCTACCTCGTGCTGCAGGACCAGATTGTCGGCGGCCTGACTCAGGGCGCGGTCAAGGGTTAGGCGGGACGGATGGTGTTCCTTAAACCAACCATGCAGCGAGCAGCGCTTGGCGTTTTGATTGGTATTGCATTGCTGGCAGGGTGTGCGTCGCCGCTTTCAACGCCGCTTTCTACCGAAACAGCAGAACCGTCGCCTACACCGGAGCCAACCCTTATGGTAAAACCGACAGAATCCGTTTCGCAACCAGAGGAGACTCCCGCCGGCGCAGGCCCGGTAACCATTGTCAATCCGGGCTTCGAGGAGCAGGCTGTGGGAGGAGCCCCGTCAGGCTGGGAGATTTCGGGTACGCAGGACACGGCTATTGTGGAGGACAATGGTAATTCGGGCGACTTTCGCTTGACGCACACAGGCAGCCAGGCCTACCAGGTTGAAACGACGCAAACCGTTTCTGGGTTAGTCGATGATTGGTACACGCTGCGCGTGTGGGTTCGCTCGAGTGGAGGGCTGAAGGACGCCTATGTGGCGCTGGTTTGCGGAGGCGAGGAAC
>JAEXTI010000045.1 GCA_023406965.1 Chloroflexota bacterium | reverse complement strand
GCTGAGTATCTATTAAGGGCTATATATACCGCATTTTGCAAAAATGTGCGTGGAAAAACCACGCACATTTTTGCAAAATATTGGGAGATTGCCCTGTAAAGGGTAAAGCGCCTCAGCCCCCGATCTGCCTCGCGATCTGCGCCAGATGCACGGCGTCATGGGCCGTCAGATGAGCAATCTGCGAGCGGATGGTGATCTGTCCAACCTCGTTGTGATGCCCTGTCCGCAGCCACTGTTCTGCGCTCAAATCCTCCAGCTCGCGCACATGCGCCTGCCGAAAGCTAAAGAATGCCGCCAGCGCGTCCTCCAGCTTCACCGCCGCATAATTGCCCTCCCGCGCCAGTTGCTCCTGGTCGTATCCGAGGATCGTTGGGTTGTCCTGTTCGCGGATGGCCCGCGTGCGCTGCAAGGCCCGCTCTTCGGCATCCCGCAGGTGGCAAATCACCTCCACCACCGTCCAGCCTTCATCCCCGCCGCGCGCAGCGAGCTGCGCCGGGGTGCGCCCCGCCAGCAATCCCCGCAAGATCTCGGGCGTGGCCCGGTAAGCTCTTAAGAGGTCTTCAATCTCGTTGTGCATCTCGCTAAATCTCCTCAATCGCCAACGGGAATTTCGACATGGCCTCGCACCCGTCCGACAGGATCAGAATCGGGTTCTCATAGCGGAATCCGATCTTCTCTTCTGGGCAGGCATACTGGATGGCACAGATCAGCATCTCGTTGGGCTGATAAACGTGGTCGGGGTTCGTCCAATAGGGGAAGGGCCCGTCGTTGCGCCCAATGCGCCACTCGTCGCCCAACATGCCAATGCCGTGCTCAAAGCCCGGCACCATGTACTCGGCAAAGCCGCGTTCCTCGCAGAAAATCATCATCTCATCCGCCAGGCTGGAGGGCGACACCCCCGCCTTATAGGTCTTGAGGCACAACGACACCAGGTCCACAAAATTCTGCGCGTGCCAGCGCTGGCGGTCGGTGGCCGGGCCGAGCAGGTAGTTGTGGGTATGGTCGCCCAGGCACAGGCGGTACATGGCGTGCAGGTCCACCATCAGCGGTTCGCCCGGTTGCAGGGCGCGCCGCGAGGCCGGGGTGCAGGCCCCGCCCGCCAGCCCGGTGCGGTAACCGGAAGCAATCTCGTTGCCCCCGGTGAAGGACCACTCCCATTCGCTGCCTGCCTTGCGCATGGCGTAAGCCGCCAGCCCGCCGATCTCCGTCTCGGTCATGCCCTTGTAGCCCGCCCGCAGCGCATCCATCACAGCCTGCTGCCCGATATCAACCAGGCGCGAGGCCTCGCGGAAGCGGTTGATGGTGCCTTGATCCTTGATCATTGACACGCGATCGACGATATCCAGCGTGTTGACCAGTTCGGCATCCGGCAGCGCGGCGCGGAAGGCTTCGTACTCGTAATAAGTCAGGTTGCCTTCGGGCAGATAATTGGACATGCCCGCTTCCACCCCCACCCGGCCTTTGCCACCCTTAAACGCCTCGGCAGCTTTCTCCGCCACCAGGGTGATCTGATCCTGCCCGCCCATCGGCGCAAACCCCAGCACGTGCTCTTCGTCCAGCCAGGTCTCGTCAGCCACGCGAGCCGCGTCGATGACAAAAGTATAGACAGTCGGCAGGCCTTCCGCCGGAATGACCACGTAGGAACGCCACGGGCAGAACACGTCGGAGATAAAGGACAGCGTACGTAGGCGCGAGCCGATGTAAACGTCAATGCCATCCTTTGCCATTTCTTGCTGAATGGCGCGCACACGCGCCGGGTGATCGATGTAGAAAGGATCGTTGGTCATGAAACTGCCTCCGGTTAGTATTCGCAGGGAATTTCGGACAGAACTTTGTTCAAGCGGTCGACGATAGAAGCCAGGCTGAGGGCCTTGACCATATTGCCTTTCAATTTCAGCTTACCGCTCATCAACGCGGAGCGCGAACCCAACTCAGCCCGCGAAATCTTGGCGAAGGTGTCGTAATCACCGGTGATGATAAACTCTGCGTTTGGAATTTCGCCCACACTCACCGACACTTCCTGGAAGACGCCGTCCACAATCTTATAGAACAACGCCCGGTCTTTCCCATCCGGGCAGTTGCTGTAAACCGTGACCATGGAAGAGGTCACATATTTCATTGTCTCCGGGGTCAACTGCTCGCGCAGTCGTTTCTGGGCCTCCAAAGCCCAATCAGGACTGAGATACTGCAAAGGAGTCATAAGTGTACCATCCTTCATCCATGAATTTCTCCGTTCAGCGCGGAGCTACCTATTAGTATGGCACAGAATCCGGAAAACAGCCTGCTTTTTCTCCAACCGTAGCAATTTTTCTCCGTGTAGCGGCACGGGGTTGCTCAACCTAATCCGCCCCACCAAACAATCCCGTGCCATCTATACCAAACCAATCTAGAGGATTTTCGCCAGGCACGCGCCTGTGTGCGAGCCTTCCATCTGCGCCACCTGCGCGGGCGTGCCCTGCGCCACCAACTGCCCTCCGGCCATCCCGCCTTCCGGCCCCAGGTCAATGATCCAATCCGCCGCGCGAATCAGGCCAAGATGATGCTCGACCACCACCACCGAATTCCCCGCCCCCACCAGCCGCTGCAGCAGCGCCAGCAGTCGCGCCACATCGGCCTGGTGCAGCCCGGTGGTGGGTTCGTCCAGCAGATACAGCGCCCGCCCGCTGCCCCCGCGCGCCAGTTCCTTGGCCAGCTTCACCCGCTGCGCCTCCCCACCCGAAAGCGTGGTGGCGGGCTGGCCTAACTGCAAATACCCCAGCCCCACCTCCACCATCAATTTCAAACGGTCGGCCACGGCGGGCACATCCTGGAACACCTCCAGCGCCTCCTCGATGGTTTGGTCCAGCACGGTGGACACATCTACGCCGCGAAATTTGACCGCCAGCACTTCCTTCTTGAATCGCTTGCCGTGGCACACCGGGCAGCGCACCTGCACATCCGGCAGAAAGTGCATGTTCACCGTCAGCGTCCCGGCCCCTTCGCAGCGCTCGCAGCGCCCGCCCGCCACGTTGAAGGAAAAAGCCCCCGCGCCCAGCCCGCGCTCGCGGGCCGCCGGGGTGGCGGCAAAGGCCTCGCGGATAGCGGTGAAGGTGTCGGTATACGTTGCGGCGTTCGAGCGCGGCATCCGTCCGATAGGAGTCTGGTCCACCGTCACCACCCGCTGGAGATGCTCCCAACCTTCAATCGCGTCGTGCCGCCCCGGAATGTCTTCCGCGCCCAGGAAGCGTTTGCGAGCCGCCCGGTCGAGGATATCGAACATCAAGCTAGACTTGCCCGAGCCCGAAACGCCGGTCACCGCCACCAGTTTGCCCA
>JAEXTI010000004.1 GCA_023406965.1 Chloroflexota bacterium | reverse complement strand
GGCAAAACAAGGAATCAGCGAGCCAATCAGGGTGATCGTTTGTTCACCCGTCAGCGTTTCCCGGCAGATATCGTGGGTAAGCACCATCAGTTCTTTGATGAACTGAGAGAGGTTGCTAGGGCCTGCTTCAAGATCGGTTTGCGTCAGCGATGTGGCCCAATCGGACAGAAGGGAATCGAGATAGGAGAGTCTGCCGGTGGCGATGACTTTCTCGAGCATGGAAAAGAACATCTCAAGCTGAGCCCGTAAGTCGTCACGCATCGTCACACCCTTTCCGAGCGATTGGGTGGCGCGATGGAGCCAAATGGGCCGGATTGTCTTGAGAAGCTCAGCTTCTTGCATATCTATAGTTTACGATAGGTTTGACATTTTGCCAATTGTTCAGCGCAGACTGTTAAGTAACTGGAAATTGTTATCGTTGCAGCCAGTGCCATAAAGTATCACCTACAGCCCGAAGGCTGCCTGCCGACACTTTATCGGCTGTGTCGCCGGTGGTGTGCCAGTAGGGGTAGTCGAAATCGATCAAGTCGGCGGATGGAATTCCGCGTTTTATAAACGGAAAGTGATCATCATAAATTGAGTGCTTATATTCGCTGACGAACTGCTCGCTGTAACCTAGTTCGGCGGCAACAGACCAAATCTCGGTCATAAGATCGGCGTCAGAATTCCTCTCGAAATGGATGTTTAAATCCGCGTCGCCGATCATATCGACAATCACTACTTTTTCAGGTAGGGTTTGAAGGCTTTCCGCGTATGCGCTGGAGCCCAAGATCCAATCTGAGCCGGGAAGGCTGCCTTGATCTTCCATGTCAAAGAACACCAGGGTGATTTGCTTGGATAGATCGATCGGAAGGCTGCGGGCAAGCTCGAGCAAGACCGCGACTCCGGAAGCCCCGTCGTTGGCGCCGGCGACGGGCTGGGTGCGCGAGTTGACATCGGGATCCTGATCGGCGACCTGGCGAGAATCGAAGTGTGCGCCGAGCAGGATGGAAGGCCCTTCGGCGCCTCGCGTGCCGATTACATTGCGGATGGGGTGCCCCGCGTAAGTCACTTCCTGTAGAGATGTCTGCCAGCCGGCTTTTTCCAGTTCGGCCTGGATCCAATCCACGGTTTGTGCGTGCGCAGCGCTGCCAGGGACTCGGGGGCCGAAAGCAAGTTGGGTGAGAACATCCTCATAGGCTCGATCACCATCAAAACCTTGGGGGGCGTTTACTTTGGCGCTGGGAAACAGAAAAGGATAGGCCAGGATCAAGACGACAGCCAGAATGATCGCGGCGCCAAACAGAATCGGGATGTGGCGTTTCATAGGTGGATCTCCGCAGAAGATGGTTGAAGAGGAATGCCATTCTCGGTGGCCCAAGAGTCAAGATTAGCCATCGACCGGTGAACATGCTGCCAGGCTCTCTCGCGCTTTCCCTTGCCCGGCTCATCAAAAGGTGGAAGCAGGCCAAAATTGGCTTTCATGGGTTGGAAGTCGCGCAATGTGGCGTGGGTGACGTAGTGGATCAGGGCGCCGAGCATGGTTGTTTCCGGGAGCGAAAGCGGAGCCTTTCCGGCCAATAACCGGGCGGCATTGGTTCCTGCCAGCCACCCTGTGGCAATGTTGCCCATGTATCCTTCCACTCCGGTAATTTGACCGGCAAAGAAAAGATCATGGCGAGTGGCGAATTGAAGTGTAGGTGATAAGACCAGCGGCGATGCGATGAAGGTGTTGCGGTGCATTTGCCCAAAGCGGACAAATTCTGCATTTTCCAGGCCAGGGATTAAACGGAACACCCTTTTCTGCTCAGGGAATGTCAGATTCGTTTGAAAGCCAACCAGGTTAAATAAAGAACTTGCCAGATTATCTTGCCTGAGTTGGAGAACAGCATAGGGACGACGCCCTGTGCGCGGATCTTTCAATCCAACCGGTCGCATGGGCCCAAAACACAATGCTTGAGGGCTGCGTTGTGCCAAGATCTCGATGGGCAGGCAACCTTCGAAGAAGTCGGCGTGCCCGGCGGTGACCCCCGAATCAATGATTCGCTCAAATTCGTGCAAGCGGATTCGTTCGGCAGCTAACAGAGCAGTAGAAAAGGCCTCATATTCAGCTTTGGTGAATGGGCAGTTAATATAATCGCCTTCATCTTTTTCGCCAGTCCCATAACGTGAGGCGCGGAAGGCTACTTGCATGTTGATCGAATCGGCCCGAATGATGGGGGCGATGGCGTCAAAAAAGAACAGGTTATCCTGACCAGTAAGCTGCTGAATGGAAGTGGTTAGCGAGGGCGAAGTGAGTGGACCAGAAGCTATGATGCAGGGTGCCCCTGGGATGGCGTCCACTTCTGAGCGCACTATGCGGATGTTGGGGTGTGTTTCGATGCGTCGGCTGACAAGATTTGCATACGATTCGCGGTCGACGGCCAGAGCGCCTCCTGCGGGCAGGGCTACACTAATGGCACATTCGAGGAGCAATGAGCCTAACCGGCGGATTTCTTCTTGCAGCAATCCGGTAGCTCGGTCTATGAGGTGGGAACCGAGTGAATTGGAACAAACTAACTCGGCCAGTCGATCTGTGGTGTGAGCTCCGGTGGACACAGTTGGGCGCATTTCGTAGAGTTCCACCCGCAAACCGTTTTGAGCAGCTTGCCAGGCAGCCTCGCATCCGGATAATCCGCCGCCAACAATGATGAGATCTGTGGTCATAGAACAGGATTTTATCACGATCTCACTTATTGGGGCTGGTATGAAACTTGCAACGATGTGCCATTGAGGCTATACTATCTAAATTCGGGCAGGCAGGTAAGCTATGTTCCATCTTCCATTTCACTCTATTCGAACCGTAACCACGGCGCATCTGGCGCAGACGATGACTCTATTGAGCTTAACGTCGAGCGAGTTACAACAGCAGATCGAATCCGAGTTGGCATCGAATCCTGCATTGGAGATGTTGGAGGAAAAGCGTTGCCCAACGTGCAAACGCTTGTTATCCCTGCGAGGAATCTGTCCGGTGTGTAGCCGGCCAAGCCAGTCATCCCCCGAGGAACCCATTGTGTTTATATCCACTCGAGAGGTGGAATATTATGGAGGGGGAGCACGGGAAGACGACTATGGTGATGAAATGGGTTCGGCGGCATGTGATGACTTGCCAACCTACGTCTTGAGACAAATTGCCCCGGATCTTGAAGTCGGCGACCGCAAGTTGGCGGCATATTTATTGACCCACCTGAATGAAGATGGTTTGCTCACTGTTAAGTTGATTGAAGTGGCCATGTATTTTCATGTGCCACTCGCCAGATTGGAGACCATCAAACGGATCATTCAACGGGCTGATCCGATTGGAGTGGGTTCGGATTCGCCGCGTGAGGCTTTGCTGGTGCAATTGGATGTGTTGGCGGAGAGCGGGCGAGTTCCGGATCTGGCCCGGGCACTGGTGGACGAGCACCTGGATGCGGTCAGCCGGCGACAATTTGCAGAGTTGGCGCGATTGCTTCATGTGCCGGCAGAGAAGGTTCGCGTGGCTGCACAATTCATAGGCGAAAATTTGAATCCCTACCCTGGTCGATCTTCGTGGGGCGATGTCCGGAGTGTGGCGAGCCAGCAAACGGGTGTTTATTATCGTCCAGATATCATTATCGGCCGTTTGGATGACCAACCGGATACGCCCTTGGTGATCGAGATCCTGTTCCCTATGGGGGGGACATTGCGGATTAATCCGCTGTATCGAGAAGCGATCCAACAGGCGGAGGAAGAGCAAAAAGGCGCCATGCGAGAAGACCTGGAGCGAGCCAGCTTGTTTGTGAAATGCTTACAGCAACGCAATCACACCATGCAGCGTTTGCTTCAACGCATGGCAATTTTGCAACGCGATTTTATCTTGAAAGGGAATAAGCACCTGAAATCGATCACACGGGCAAGCCTGGCGAAAGAACTGGAGGTGCACGAGTCGACCATATCGCGCGCGGTGGCGAATAAAGCGGTGCAGCTTCCCAATGGACGGATTATCCCCTTGGCCGATTTCTTCGATCGTAGTCTGAGCGCTCGCGTGGCTTTGAAAGAATTAATTACCCTGGAGAATAAACCCTTGAGCGATGCGGAATTGGTGGATTTAATGGCGCAACGCGGATTCTCTGTTGCGCGCCGAACGGTCGCGAAATATCGGGCAATGGAGGGAATCTTGCCCGCTCATCTACGGCAAGCCAGTGGGGCGAGTTATGGATAGCCCTACACCGACTGGCGTTGAGTTCAAATGGCCTTGGAGATCCAAACCTCAAGTTGCGGCTGAGGTCAAAGGCCTTTTGGATTTGCTAGATGCCCCCGCGGTGCTCGTTGATAAAGAGCATGGGTTTATTTATGACGCAAACGCTGCCTTCCTTCGGTTGACAACTTTTGATTCGAAAGAGGTGGTGGGCAAGCCCCTGGCGAATTTAATTTCGGAATTCAGCCCGCGGCTGGTGAATTCTCAGGAGATGGTGGAGGGAAGTCTACAACGCAGAAATCGAGAGCCGGTGTTGGTAGGAATGCGATTGCGGCAACTGGATTCCCGTAGCCCGTGGTTGGCTGTTACATTCTTTCCGGGTTTCTTGTCTCCAGATGAAACTGCCCGCCGAACCCAGGCTATCGGGAATTTCTTGGTAACGATGGCTCGTTTACCGTGCGGAGAAGGTCGGTTACGAGAAAATCTGAGTATAGGGACGAATTACATTCAAGATATTTTGGGCTCGGCAACCGCCTGTGTGTACCAGGCTAATCCGCAAGAGCTGAAGCTTGATAGGATTGTGCTCACAGGTGAATCGTCGTGGTTTCCGGAATCGATCCCATCGGCTGACCTGATGCGCCTGTCAAAGCCAATTGTATGGCGTCCTGGAAAGCACCTGAAGGTAGAGATCCATAAAACAGGACGGGTTAACAACCTGGAGTATGTTGCTTCTACGCCGTTAGGGCAGCCCGGAAGTTGGTTTGGTCTATTGGTTGTTGCGGATATCACCCAGCCCATCGATCAATTGGATTTTATTATGGAGGTTATAGGCTCGCAGTTCACCCGGCTTATCGAGCAGGAACTGCTGGTCACAAACCTGCTGTCCCAGTATGACCTATCTCTTCAATCATTGGCAAGTTTACAGGGGTTGGTTGACAACGCGGGCGAAGGGATGATGCTGGTTTCGCGTGATATGAATGTAAAGGCGATGAATCCGACCGCGGAGTGGATGCTGGGGTATGCGGAAAAAGAAGTAAAGGGGCAACCAGTAGAAAATATCCTCATTGGTCCTGTAAATCTTATGCCTGTGCTGACTTCGGCCCTAGCCGGAGTGCCGGCGCACAACCTGGGCAGTGTCAGCTTGCATCGCCGCAACGGGCAACTATTTCCGGCCCATGTGCAGGTTGTACCTGTGGGGCGAGACGAGCAGGTGAATGGATTGGCCGTGTTCATTTCAGACATTAGTGAAAACGAAGAGTCACGAATCAGGACACAGCAGTTGGAACAGCGGGCTGTTTTGGGAGACGTGACCGCTATCTTTGCGCACGAAGTCCGCAATCCGATCAATAATATATTTTCCGGTTTGCAACTCCTGGCCGCGGTCTTACCAGAAGATGATCCCAATCAGGAAAACCTGGGCCGATTACAGCATGACTGTATGCGCTTGAATCACCTGATGGAGTCGGTATTGAATTTCTCCAGGACTTCCAAGTACACATTTGAGGAGATTGACTTAAAAACCCTTCTTCAGCGGATTGTTGAACGATGGCGGCCTCGGTTCGCGAAGGCGAATGTGATTGTCAATTACTTGCCGACCAACAAACACGCGAAAGTAGCCGGAGATGTGCGGGCGCTGGAGCAGGTGTTCACAAACTTGATTGGTAATGCGGTTGAAGCGATGACTTTGACCGGGGGGACGCTATCGATAAAACTAGAGCGTGGGGTGAGTCCGTCAAAGCGTGCAGAAATTGAAATAACAATCTCAGATACCGGCCCCGGAATTCCAGATGAAGTCCGCGAGAGGATTTTTGAGCCCTTTGTCAGCACCAAATCACAGGGGACGGGATTGGGATTGGCGATCACCAAACGTATTGTCACTGCGCACCATGGTGGTATCCAGGTCAATTCCTTCCCTGGGGGAACGGTTTTCACGATAAAATTCCCTGCATACCAAAGTGAGAGTGTTTGATGACTTTAAATATTTTGATCGTTGATGACGAGGATACTTTCCGTACAAATACGGAGAATTATTTGGCGTCGCGGGGCTACGAAGTGCAGGGAGTCCCCACACTTGAAGGGGCCAGGCTGGCGTTGCAAAAAGGTGGGGGGGATATCATCCTGTTGGATGTGCAACTTCCAGATGGGTATGGACCGAGTTTGCTTTATGAAACCGCCAATATGACCTTTCGCCCTCCGATCATTTTAATGACTGCCTATGGCGATATTGAGATGGCTGTAGATGCTATGAAGAATGGGGCTCACGACTTTTTGACCAAGCCGATTCAGTTTAGCCAGCTCGAGAAATCGATTCAACGCGCCAGCGAGATCGTTATGATGCGGCGGGAATTAATGCACTTAAGGCAGTCTCAGCAGCAGCAGAAGGATTTTGTGACTGGCAAGAGCGAAGTCATGAAAACGGTGTTGGCACAGGCGCAGCGGGCAGCAGAGCGCTCTGTCTCTGTGTTAATTACTGGAGAAACTGGCACTGGAAAAGAGGTGCTGGCGAAATACATCCATGGGGCTGGCCCGAGAGCATCGAAGCCTTTTATTGCGATAAACTGCGCAGCGATCCAATCGACGATGTTGGAGGCTGAATTGTTTGGATATGAGGCGGGGGCATTCACCGGAGCCGACCGGCGCAAGCATGGGCTTGTGGAAGTGGCGGACGAAGGTGTTCTGTTCCTCGATGAGATTTCCTCGATGCCGATGGATATGCAGGCGAAATTGTTGCGGGTACTGGAGGAGCGATCCTTCCGACGGGTAGGTGGCACAACGGTTATTAAAATTGATATTCAGTTGCTCGCTGCCTCGAATCGCGACCTGGCAGTTATGATCCAGGAAGGCCGCTTCCGTGAGGATTTGTACTACCGGTTAAAAGTAGTCGATCTTCATTTGAGCCCATTGCGGGAGCGTCATGATGATATTCCGGAACTGGTGGGGTTTTTCATTCGCAAGAATAACTCGCGCCTCGGCATGAATGTACGTGATATTACGCCGAGAGCGATGCAGGCGTTGGTGGCTTACCGCTGGCCTGGGAATATTCGCGAATTAAGTAACTCCATTGAGCGCGCGATGTTGTTTTGTAACGGGGATGTGATTGACTTGCCAGACCTGCCGGCGGCAGACCTGGCCGGCCTGGCATAAAACCTGCGCCCTGGCACAGTTCTTGCAACAAAGCCTCTTGAAGGGATTTTCTTTCAGGAGGCTTTTATGTTCCCGTTGACTGCAGATCAGATGATTTTGGTGATGTCGGCCAGCCTTTTAGTGATGGGGATCGTTTCAATGGGCGCCGGGATTGCGGTGCTGATGTTCCGGGTGTCTGGAAAAGACGTGAGCACCCTGGCGAACCAATCGGTACAGTTGGCGCAAAAGGGCGTAGCAGACGATGTCGCTGGGTTGGTGGGGAACGCTTCAGCGTTATTGGACGCAGTCAACCAACTGGTCCGGACCACGACGGGAGTGGGGGTTTTTCTCATCCTGGTTAGTTTCCTGATGTATATTGCTTCATTCTTCCTGGCGAGCTGGGTCATGCCTGTGTAGGCACAAGGTAGGTAATATGTCAGCAATCACATTTATCGAAGCGTTACGAGAATTGTTCGGGCCGCAGGAAGCCTCTGCGGTTCTGGCTGCATTGCGCTCAGATAAACTTGTCTGGAGGACTTTAGAGTCCGAGGGCTTTACGGGAAGAGCCTTGTCGGCTTTAAGCGATAATATGCGCTTGTGGAATCCGGCGAACCTGGCTTTGATCAGCCTGGATGAGGAAAAGCTGATTGGCAAATTGGCGGGCGAGCCAATGCCGAGTTTGGAAAGCAGTCTTCGGCAACGGGCGATCCGTTTATATGAGACCTTGCGGCGCAAAGATCAGCCTCCGGCGACGCTGGCAGAGGCTGGGTTGGTGGCCTTGGCGCTTCGCGAGCGCCGGCGGCTTACGGGGTCATGGAATGGCTTGGTGGAAGAATTGGTAGCCAAGCAAGGAAATTCGAGCGCGCGTATCTGGAGCACAGCCTTAGCTTGTTTGGCTGGAATGGTACCAGATGTAGCCCGGCTGTTAAACGCAATTCTCTCGTCCGGAAAAAGTGCCGGGGTGGTTGATTGGGCTGTGCACCTGTTGTTGTGCACTCCTGAGGTTCCAAGTAGCCTGATTGACCAGGCAGTTGAAGCGTTGAGCGAATTACCGGCCCAGGTGCAAATAGACTTCTTGAAATCAGCGAACGCCCAAGGGCGGACCGAATTGGTGGCAAAGACGGCCGGTATCATCCTGGCCCAGCATCCTGCCATCCATTACGGGGCAGTCCGTTTTGATCTTGACAAGGCCGATTCGCAAATTCTGGCGAACCGCTCCGCAGCTTTGTGCGAATTGGGCGCATTATACGAACTCACCGGCGACATGACCCAATGCAAGTCGAACCTGCGCGCAGCAGCAGACATTCTTGATTACTGGCAGACTTCACTGCGGATGAGCATTTCCCAGGGGAGTGAAGAGCTTGGTGATCTGGCTCGCCGGATTAGTGGATTACGCAGCGTTTCTCCGAAACTTATGGGTGCTTTTGGGAAGATTGCCTTGGAAAGGCAGTCTCTTGATGTGGATCTCAAAGAAATAGTAGACCCTACCCAAGATCCTTCTTTGATGGCGGCGAAATTTGTTCAGGCATTCAACCGCGGCGAAGTGAATGCGGCAGAAGGGTTGGCCCTGCAAGCTGTGGATGCATTTTTGGACCGGGCACGGAATAACGAATTGATCCCTGGTGCTTTAGAGTTCATTCGCAGCTTGCTCGCGCTGGACCTTGAGCGGGAAGCGCTGTTGTGCTGCGAAGCTGCCCTTGAGCTGCGTCCCGTAGACGACCAACTGATTCTAATGACCAGTAAGCTGATGGCGAATCGTGGGGCAGTGGAAGGTGCACGGTTGTACGCAGGGTTGGCTTCAGCCTTGCACCCCGAGTCGATTGAGTTGAAACGTTATCTGGCAGAGATGTGTGAAGAGGCAGGACACTGGAACGAGGCTTTTGAACAGCGTCAACAGGTAGTCAAGCTCTCGGCGGCGCCCGAGTTGGCTGACTTAACAAGTTTTATCCGAGCGGCACTTAAGTCGGAGCGAGTGGAAGCAGCTACGCAAGCCAGCTACGATTTGCTAGATGCTCATCCTGAAATGGGCGAGGCGCACGGCTGGTTGGGAAAAGCACTGGCCATGCAAGCTCGTTGGGAAGATGCAATCAACCATTTGAGCCGGGCAACTTTGCTCGAGCCAGAGCAGGCACAGTGGTGGTTGGATCTTGCGGCTGTTTACAAAGATTGTGGTAAACGCAATCAAGAAGTTGAGACGCTGAAAGCCGCAGTGATTGCTGCGCCGAATTCGGGTGAAGCTCAGTATGCGATTGCTCAAAATCTGCGTGAAAATGGGCTGGCTGCTGAAGCGTTGCCTTACTTGCGACAAGCCGTGAAACTTCAATCTAGCAATCTTATCTTCAGCCTGGCTTACGCCCAGGTGCTGAGAGAATTGAGCTACCTGACCGAAGCGCGCGGTGAGCTAGAGAATAAGCGGAAGAAATGGACTGCAAACCCTGAACTGGCGTATGAATTTGCCCAGGTGGCCCAACAGATGGATGATTGGGACGCGGCTCTCCCAGCGTATGAGATGGCTGCGCATACGGAAAAAGCGCCAACGATGTGGCGGGTGCAATACGCAGAAGCCCTGCTCAGGAACCAGTGTGATTTCACAGATGAAGCCAAAACTTTGCGAGTTGCGCAGGCTTACGATATCCTCGAACGGGTCAGCGCAGAAAAACCCGATGATACCAAGATTCAATATTTGTTTGCCGAGGCTCTTCGAAAGCGGGGAGAGGCCGCCAGAGCTATTGTCGTGTACCGGCAGTTGGCCGACTCTTTAACTGCTGAACAGGCAGGCTTAGGCGTTTGCGTAAACAGGGGAATGGGTTTGGCTGCGCTTGCGTTAGGACAAACGGAACTCGCATTAGCCTCGTTGAAGGAGGCGCAACAAGCTCAACCGGAAAATGTTTCTTTGCTGCATGACCTGGCAGGGGCTTATTTGACCTCGCGTTTACCTCGTGATGCATCTCAGATGGCGGAAGCTGCGCTTCAACTTTCTCCACATGATCCGACCAACTTGGTTTGGTTTAAAAACATTATGGTGGAACTGGGAGACACAAAACGGGCCAAGGAGGCTTTACAGCGGGTGATTGGGCTGGAGCCCGAACAAATCGGGCACCGCCTTCAGATGGCTAGATTGGAGGTGGAAAGCGGGGATCTTGATGCGGCGAGGGTTATTTTGGATGAGCTGAGCGATATGCCTGTCGATAGCGAAGACCTTCAAGATACGGCGTATCTATACTTGCGCTTGCAAGACTCAAATGCAGCATTGTCATGCCTTGAACGAGCGATGAAAATGCCAGGAAATAAATCTGCGGACATGTTGTTTGAGCTTGCCAGGCTGTATGAACAGGCCGAGAAGTATGGCGACGCGATGGAAGTAGTTCAGCAACTGGTTGGTACGGGCCAAACGGATACGGAAGCCCTCCTCCTTCAGGCCGATCTACTTGCCAGGATGGGACGTTATGACGCGGCGCAATCGGTTCTCGATATTTTGGGAGCTACGACGGATGAAACTAAACCAGCTCCACAGATGCCTATCCTGGAGCGTTCGGTCAAGTGGTATTTGAGCAATGGCGATTTGCCCCAGGCGCTTGAACAGGCCGAAAAGGCGCTAGAGATGGATCCGGCACATTTGGAACTGCGCAAGCTGGCGGTCCAGGCGGCAATGGAAATGCTACTGGATGACAAGGCCATCGAACTGGCTGAAGCCGTCACCGAGGAACATCTGCTAGCAGATGACACCGGAAACGGATTTGACATTTTATGCAAGCGCATTGATCTGGCGATGGAAGCAGGGAACCTGGATCAGGCTGAAAAGTTGTTAGATGCCGGGTTGCCCAAATGGGGGGATCGGCCTGCCCTTCAGGAATTGCTATCCCGATTCAAGGCGATTAGTGGGTACCTGTTGGGTACTGTTTCTACGTCGGACGAACCCTCGAAGGAGGAGTTAACCCTCGAAACTGGTAAATCGGCCCTGGCAATGGGGTTGTGGAAAACGGGGTTGAGTCTGCTCGAAAAACTGGCTCAGGCACTCACCAATAACCCCAAGGCGGCTTTTGAACTGGCTCGCGCTTTAGTATTATGTGCCGAAGCCTTCCGTTTGTACCGCGAACTGAACATTGAGTCACATGCACCTTCGGCGGATAGCTTGAGTGATGAGCGGCACCAGCAATTTGAACAGGCGATGGAAAAAGCAGCTCGATTTGGCTCCACTGCACGCTTGCAGCGCTGGTTGGCACGTGGCAGGGCAGCCTTCAACCCCACATCTCAGACTTTGAAGGAGTTGGCAGCAGTGGCCGTGAGTCCTGATGAATATGCGGCGCTGGCTAGTGGCTTGCGTATGATCGGGAGCCCTCAGGCGGCTCTCCATGCTCTTTCGCGTTTTGATCAATCCCCCGAGTGCTTGTTGCAACGGATCTTGTGCGGTTTGGTTGTGGATGTTGCGGATGTGGACGCAACTATTCGGAAACTCCTGGCGGGGTGGCCAAACAACCCGGTTTACCAACTGGCGGTGGCAACAATCTTCTTAAAGAAGGGCGAGAAAGCTAAGGCGAAAGGGCTGGTTGAAGAAGCGTTGGCAGCATGGCCAAAAGAGGCAGACTGGCATGCACAAGCGGCTGCACTTGCCGCAGACGGGGAAGATATTCAAACAGAGCTGGTTCACTGGGAGGCTGCGTGCGAAATAGCCCCCGCAAGACCGGATTTCTCACGGGCATTGGGCAAGTCTTACATGAAGAACGAGCAATTTGAAGAGGCTTTGAAAGTGTTTACAGATGCAATCCAGGTTGACCCCGATAGCGTTGAGGGGTGGGTTGGATTGGCCAAAGCCCAGTATGAAGTAGATAAATTGGCTGATGCGATGGTTAGCGCGCAGCGGGCCAGCGAGCTTGAGGGCGATGGCGTTGATGGAATTTTGATGATGGGTTTGGTGGCTTTCAAGGTGGGCCACCTGGACCAGGCTCGTGAGTATGCGTGGACGGCAGTCCGGCGTGATCCGAACCATCCGGAAGCAGTTCTGGCCCTCGACAAAATCCTTTCGGCGCAAGGGAGGACAGAGGAAGCTCTGATGGTAATTGAAAACGCACTGCCGAATTTAGAGCCGGATGCGCGCGTATTGTATGAGCGCGCCCGTTTGATGTACAACCTGAAAGGCGCGGCGACCGCGCTGCCGGCCCTTCAACATCTGGCGAGGGAGTTTCCGGATCATTCCGAAGGATTGGCTCTGCTGGCGCATGCACAGGCGGATTGTGGAGATGAAAAAGGCGCAGAGCGGTCAGCGTTCAAATCGTTGCGCCTGAACCCGATCCAGCCTGAGCTTAGCATGTTGCTGGGGAGGTTGCAGCGCAAGACCGGACAGTTGGACCAGGCTGTTCACCTGTTGAGCGAGTCGATCCGAATCGATCCCGCAAATGTGGAGTATTACCTGGAGTTGGGCCAGGCTTATCTGGAGCGACGCGAGGATGTGATGGCCTTGCGAACATTCCAGCAAGCGACACGTATTGCGCCCAAAGATCCACGTGCTTATTGTCAGGCGGCTTTGCTAATGCGGGATAGCAAGGATTATCCAGGGGCAGAGTCAATGTTGCAGCAAGCTGCAAAACTTGCGCCAGAGGATGTGCAGATCAGACGCCAATTGGTTGGGGTGATGACCCTCAACTTGATCCACAAGACACAGGAGGCTGGATCAGCATTATGAATACCTCATTTTTCAAGATCACGCCAAACCGGGATGCTCGAATGAACCGGGATCAGTTCTTAGGAATGCTGTCTGCGGCTGAGGCTGCCGGATCGTATCGATTTGGGCGGCAAGCTTCCGTGGCCTGGCTGGCTATTTTTCCGGGCGACCTCGAAGTCCAATTATGGCAGGCCCGATTCTTGTTGGATGAGGGGAAGATCGGCCAGACAATCCCGCTGCTCGAGGCTCTCCTCAAGCGAGACCCTGAGTTCCTAGCTGCTGCCGGCCGGCTGGCGGACGCTCTCTCAGGGCTAGATGAGCCACGCAGGCGGCAGATGAGTTGGACAGTGCATGCATTGGGCGGCGAAACTAATATTGACAGCGACGCCCCCGGTTGGGCACAGACTCTTCGGGAAGTACGCAACCTGATTAGCCGGAAGATGTGGGCGGATGCGCAAGCTTTGCTCGAACCTCTATTGGGCCAGGAGCAAGATAACAGCCTTGTCGAGGTGACTCATCTTCGATTGGCCAGCCAAATGTATGATGCCCAGAGTTTTCAAACTCTGGCGGCTCTGTATCATGAACGCCAGCCAGATTGTCTAATTTTCTCACTTTACCTGGCTGATGCCTGGATGGATATGGGCGAAGACCAGGAAGCCGTCAAGCTTTTACATGAAACTATGACGCAAGATTCGGCCGGACAGGTATCACAAAGGTTGTGGGGAGGCGCGAATCCATATCGATCATTGTGGCCAGACTCGTTAAGCATCGTATTCGATATGCCCATCCCTGCCGATGTGGCTAGCAGGTTGGGCTGGAACGTTTTGCCGGTCGGCAGGGCAAAGCCTGATGATGAGCAAAACGTAGAATATGGGCTGATCACAGAAGTTCCTGCACAAGATAACCAGGGTGCACAGATCGATTTGGTAGCAGAAGCGCAAGAAACCCCAGAAGCGAAGAGTGCGCCTGTGCCAAAGTTGGAGGTTGAGCAGGCCAAAGTGACAGCGCCGATCTATAATGTGCCCGACGATCTGGCAGATATTGAAGCAGAATTTAAGCAACTTGCCCAACGATTGAAGAAACCTGGGATCAGCAAAACGGATGGGCGCTTTCCGAATTACATCATTTTCTCTACTCAACAAGGTCTGGAGAAGCAGTATGGGCCAGAAACGGCGGCGATCCTGACCACTGAAATGAAACGCCTGGCCGAGGCGGTGCGGAAACGTTCGGGTTGGTCTGCAACGATATTCTTCCCAGATAAGGCAGAATGCGCATCCCTGGCGGGTATTGAACCGGTAAAAGAGTTGGATCCTTGGAAGTTGAAACTGTCATTGGCTGATCTTGATAAAGCGTTGCGCAAGAAAGGCGAGATGATTGGAGCGTTGTTGATTGTTGGGGGACCTGAGGTTGTTCCGTTCCATGCGCTGCCCAACCCGGCGGATGATTATGACGAAAAGGTCTTATCGGATAACCCCTATGCCACAACAGATGCCAATTATTTTGTTCCAGCGTGGCCTGTTGGCAGGTTGCCAGGAGAGGCGGGCTCTGATGCCGGACTGCTCTTGGAGCATCTGCGTATTCTCATCGCACACCATACCCAAGGGGCCAGGTACAAGTCGCTAACCGCAGGTGGGCTGCTCATTCCGTTGTTGGAGGCGGTTCTGACGATTGTTCGCGCGGTTTCGACAAAGCGCGAAGTGCCCAACAGCGGTTATTCTGCTCAAGTGTGGCGAAGATCATCTACGGCTGTGTTCCGCCCTGTTGGAAACCCTGGAGCG
Organism: Chloroflexota bacterium; assembly: GCA_023406965.1. Next base: position 598 of record JAEXTI010000004.1, on the reverse strand, counting down.
TTGTATATCTCGCCACCGGAAACAAAAGAGAGTATCGAAATTGATAAGTTACTGCACCCGCAATTAGGTTACTACAACTTGCACGGGTTAGAGGATGGCGCTGAATGGTATGGCCAGCGAGATCCCAGCGAAGGCGATTCTGGCGCGGATTACCCGGTTGCATTGAGCCCGAATGAGTTGAAGAAAATCGGGCACGCCCCTCGTATCGTTTTCTCGGAAGCCTGTTATGGCGGCAATATTGTCAATAAGAGCGAGGATGATGCGTTGTGCTTGAAGTTCCTCGCCCTGGGCTCTCTGGCTGTGGTAGGCTCTACCTCAATTGCTTATGGCGCTATGAGCACGCCGTTGATTGCAGCAGATTTGCTGGGGAATTACTTCTGGCAACAGATTAAGGCTGGGAAATCGGTCGGCGAAGCGTTGATGGTGGCAAAGATTGAACTGGCTAGGGAAATGGTTCACAGGCAAGGGTGTCTGGATGCCGAAGATCAGAAAACTCTACTCTCCTTTGTGCTGTATGGCGATCCGCTCATTGGACTAGATAATATTCAAAAGCTTTCAAAGGTCAGTTTGCGATTGAAACGGCCCTTCCTCTTGAAGG
>JAEXTI010000584.1 GCA_023406965.1 Chloroflexota bacterium | reverse complement strand
CCGGTCACCCGGATGCGATTCGTCCCCTGCAAGGCCAGGTTCAGGCCCAGCAGTCCGCTCGCCCCGGTGACCAGCACATGCTTCATTCCAGCTTGCCTTTCTGGCGCGCTTCTTCAATCGGGCGAATCATGTCGCGAATCTGGTCGATGCTCAACCATTCGGAGTTGTTGTTGCTGGCATAGCGGAATCCGTCGGGCAAGGGCTTGCCAACCTTCTCCCAATCCAGCCCAAACCAGATGGCCTCGGCGGGCCGCACCACGTACATATCATCCAACTCCACAGTGTGGCGGGATTCGTCTTCCGAGATGAGTACCTCGTGCAACTTCTCGCCGGGGCGGATGCCAATGATCTCGATGTCGTTCTCGGGGGCCACGGCGCGGGCCAGGTCCATGATGCCCATGCTGGGGATCTTGGGCACGAACACCTCGCCACCGTGCATCTGCTCGATGCAACGGACCACAAAGCGCACGCCCTGATCCAGCGTCAGCCAGAAGCGGGTCATACGCTCATCGGTCACGGTCACTTTGCCGTTCTCACGCTGTTGAAGGAACACCGGCACCACGCTGCCGCGGCTGCCCACCACGTTGCCGTAGCGAACGCAGCTCAAGCGGGTCACTTTGCCGCCCGCGTAGGCGTTGGATTGCACAATCAGTTTCTCAGCAGCCAGTTTGGTGGCCCCGTAGAGATTGACCGGATTCACGGCTTTATCGGTGCTAAGAGCCAATACCTTTTTGACGCCCGCATCCAGGGCCGCATCCACCACATTGCTGCTGCCTAAGATGTTGGTTTTGATGGCTTCCATGGGGTTGTATTCGCAAGCCGGGACCTGCTTGAGAGCCGCGGCATGCACCACCACATCCACGCCATCGAAGGCGCGCTTGAGGCGCGGCTGGTCGCGGATGTCGCCCAGGAAGTAACGCAGCGAGGGGTGATCGAAGCCCGCCATGCGCATCTCGTGCTGCTTCAACTCGTCGCGGCTGTAGACGATAACCTTGGCAGGGTGGTGCTCTTCCAGCAGCAATTGGATAAACTTCTTGCCAAAAGAACCGGTCCCGCCGGTGATCAAGACTACTTTATCGTTCCAGTTCATACTCACTCCTCAACGAAGACCTAAGGCTTCTTGATGACAATCATGGGGTACTGACCGTTCTCGCCGTACCACTGTGGGTTACGCTCTTCCGCGTTATACAGCAGGCGCAGCCACAGTTTTCCGCCGGTCAGGGTGTGAATCAGGGCGCGCAGCCAACGCACACTGACGCTGCGCCAGACTAGGATTTGCAAGTCCATCCGGCTGCCCAACTGCTCACGCAGCCATTCGGCATTTAATTTGCGCACAAACGTACCGGTAGGAGCGCCGGTTTTTTTGGCTTTCTTTTGCGGGGCGGGCTTGCCGCGCAGGCGGGCAATCCAGCCACCCACGGCTTCGGCCAAGTCCACCAGCCCCGTCCAGCGGCGCATGAAAGGCGACTCAGTCCAACCGTTGATGATCACCGCTGTGCTGGTTGGGGCCAGCACGCGGTACAGGTCGTGGTAGGCGCGGGTCTGATCTTCCAGCGGCAGGTGATGCAGGGTGTGCAGCGAGACGATGCCGTCGAAGGCCTCCGCTGCAAAGGGCAGGTTGGAGACATCCGCCACCACATACAATCCGCGCTCCTTCAGACGCGTGCGCGCCTCCTGTAAGGCCACGATGGAAATATCGGCGCACACCCGGTAATCATAATCTTGCGAATAGGTGAGGTACTCGGGATACTGCACCGGGCCAGAACCGGCATCCAACAGAAAGCGGCCCTGGGGCTTCAAATGGCGCTTGACGCGCATGTGACAGCGGTGGATATACTCAGCGGAAACCGGGCGCAAATCCTCGTAACGAGTGTTTTGATACAGGTCACCGGCTACTTTTTGCCAGCCGACCTGATCATAGAACTCGCGCACTTGCTGTTTGACTTGCTCTTCACTCATTCCTGAGCCTGCAAAATCGTCTTCCAATCCACCGGTTCGCCCAGCAACGAGCGGAAGGTGGCCCCGTATTGATTCAGGCCTTCTTCACTCAGCACGCTCTCCAACGGACGGGAGCGGTAATCTTCCCACACGCGCACCAGGTGCCAGGGGAAGGGGCGAGGATAATTGAAGAAGAAGTGATAAGCATATTCCCAGGCGCTCTCCACCTGCTCGCGGGTCAGGCGGTACGCCGAAGGCTTGACTAAAATGGAGCCTAACAGTTTGAAGTAGCTTACCCAGGAATCGGGATCATAAGTAAAGCCGCGCCCGCGGTAATGCGTTTCGCCGCTGACGATGACCGGCACGCCGTACATAGCCATTTCCATGCCCACCGTGGTGGTATAGACCAGCCCCAAATCGGCGGCTTCGACCAGGTCGTAGGTGTTGACTTTTTCTTTCGGGCCAATCAGGCGAATATGTTCGGGCAGGCGCGGCAGCACTTGCTTCACCACATCGGCCATCGACAGGCCGTGGGTCAATACCTCGCCCGGATGCACGCGGATGACCAATTGAATCTCGGGCCGCCCGGCGAAATACTGCACGGTGCGCGAGATCCACTCGGCCATGCTAGCCGAAAACACCTGTCGGCCCAGCGTGAGGCTGTCGCCCAATACATTGGTTGCCAGCAGCACCAAGGGGCGGTCATCCAGGCCCAATTCGGCGCGCACCTGCTGCCCGCCTTGCGCGGGGGTATCCTGCCAGCGGCGGGCAAAGTTTTCCCACAGGGCACCGCGCTGACGAGCCATGAACAGTGAGCGCATGCGCTCCAACTGGTCATCGCTCAACTTGTGTCCGTTGCGCGCCGCCCACAGCTTGTCGGTCTCCTGGCGCATGACCTCGGCGTTCTGGGCCAGCCAGATGCGCTGGCGCTGATCGCCGAATTCATAGGTCGTGGTGGTAATTCCCAGGTAGCGCGCCACGCGATAGACCACGCCCAGCTCCTGGATGGTGCCGTTGGGCACAATGACCACGTCGGGGCGATTTGCTTTCAGGTAGGAGTAAACATTGCGAGCAATTTCGGTGTTGCGCTCCAGGCGCAAGTTATAGATTTCGCTCTTGGTGTCAATCTCTTCCACCTGCAAGGTGTACTGGGTGTCATAATTGGACACCAACCGCACCGCTTCCATCACGTCTTCGGGCAGGCGCACCACCGAAGGGCGCGCCGGGAGGAAAGAAACCGCCTCCACCAAGGGTTCGGCCCCGCCCAGCACCTTGCGAGCATAGGCGTTCTGCCGGCGCAGGTCAAAGCGGTTGATCGGTTCGCGCCATTCAGCATAGGGCAGGTAACCCAGGGTCACATTGTGGCCTTGCGCCGCCAGGCTGACGCCCAACAACGCGGCGTGTTCAATCCAATAATGCAGGGTGGCAAACAGGAACACCTTTTTGCCCGGAGCGGCTTGCTTGCGCAATTCGGCGGCTTGCGCCACCAAGTCCGGCAACTCACCTTGCAGATGCTTCAGTGTAAATCGGGTCTGAATCGGCTTGCCTCCCTGGCGCAACAGCCAGTAAAGTTCGGCGGTAAACGGAATCTGACCAAGAAATTGTTTAATGACCTGTTTTCCTGCTACTTTCATAGTTAGACCACCTCGATCTGCCAATCCAAACGCGGTCGCGCCGGACCCAGGCGCGGCTCGGGCCAATGCATGCCCGGCGCGCCGGTCGCGTCGACCGTGAAGTTGAGCGCCTGCTCGTCGTGGAAATAACGCCGCACGCGGAATGAGCTGGCATTGATTCCCACCACGTAGCGCCCTTCGTTGAGCAAATCCGCTGGGATCGTGCAGCGGCTGCGATAATGACCGGCTGCGCGGGCCGGGTGTTGCTCAAAGCGCTGGGAGTCATCGGTATCGAAGGAGGTGAAAATGAACTCCCCGCGCGTACTCATCAAGTAGAGCCCCACCCGCAGGCCGGTAATGGGGGCGTCCAGTTGATATTCCATCTCAATGTGGAACGGCTCGGTTGAGCGTACCGTATCGACCACCTTGCGCTGTGTGTTGAGCAAACGCACCGCCAATGGGCGGAACGGCGCCGCATCCGGGGGCACTTCGTCGGCGTCCCAGGTGCGCTGCCCTTCCTGAGCGTAGCCCTGCGACAGGTAGTAATCGACGGCCTCGGGAGTGGGCGCGCGCATCTTCAAGTGCCCCTTCTCGATCACCAGAGTCTCCTGCGTCAGGCGCAAAATGGCGGACATGTTGTGGCTGACAAACAACACCGTGCGCCCCTGTTGGGCCACATCGCTCATCTTACCCAGGCACTTGCGCTGGAATTCCGCATCGCCTACCGCCAGGACCTCGTCCACCACCAAAATTTCCGGTTCCAGGTGCGCCGCCACCGCGAAGGCCAGCCGCAAGTACATGCCGCTGGAATAACGCTTGACGGGCGTGTCAATGAATTGGGCCACCTCGGAGAACTCCACAATTTCGTCGAACTTGCGCTCGATCTCGCTGCGGCGCATTCCCAAAATTGCCCCGTTCAGGTAGATATTCTCGCGCCCGGTCAGTTCGGGGTGGAAGCCCGTGCCCACCTCTAGCAGCGAGCCTACCCGACCGTGGATCTCGCCCAGCCCCTCGGTGGGATCGGTGACGCGTGAAAGCACCTTGAGCAGCGTGCTTTTCCCGGCTCCGTTGCGCCCAACGATACCCAGCACCTGTCCGCGCTGCACCTCAAAGGAGATATCTTTTAATGCCCAAATCCGCCCGACCGGTTGGGTCTGGCGGTCGCGGCTGAAAATCCCGGTCAGGGACTCGCGCAGCGTGCGGTATTGGAGCGCCTGCGTCCCAATCCGGTACTGCTTGCCAAGGTGATCAACGCGAATGACGGTGTCGCTCATACGGTGTCCGCAAAAGTGCGCTCCATGGAGCGGAAGTAATATAGGCCGGAAACCAACAGAATCACCACCATCGCCACCGAGACCCACATGATTTGACTGGGGGGCGCGGCACCCAACAGCGCCCAGCGAAAGCCCTGAATGACGCCCACCATCGGGTTGAGCGCATACAGCACGCGCCAGGGGCCGTCGGCGGGGATCAGGTCCAACGAGTAAGCCACGGGCGAGGCGTACATCCAGGCCTGGATGAGGAAGGGCACCATGTGCTGTACATCGCGGTACTGCACATTGAGCGCCGCCAGCCACAGGCCCACCGCCAGGGCAGCCAGCAGGGCCAGCAGCATCAAGAGCGGCAGCCAAAGCATATTCCATGACAGGGCCACGCCGTAAAACAGCATCAACCCCACCAGCACCAGGAAGGAAAAGCCAAAGTCCACCAGCCCGGCAGCCACTGCCGAGAAGGGGATGATCAGGCGAGGGAAGTAGATTTTGGTCAGCAGGTTGGCGTTCGTCACCAGACTGATGCTCGAGCGCTGCAGCGCACCCTGGAAGAGTTGCCAGGGCAGCAGCGCGGCAAAGCTGAAAATGGGGTACAAATCGGGGTCAATGCCCGCGTCCGGTTTGAGGCCCGCCAGCTTGGCGAAAATGATGGTAAAAATGACCATGTGCAGGATGGGCTGCAGAATGGCCCATCCTACCCCCAGTAAAGCCTGCTTGTAGCGCACCTTGACGTCTCGCCAGGTGAGGAAGTAGATCAGCTCCCGGTACGCCCACAGTTGCGACAGATTCAAAGGAATCCAGCCGCGAGGCGGACGCAGATAAGTGACAGGAAGCGCTTGGGGTTTACTGGACATTAAGATCAATCTACTTGCTGATTTGCTCGCGATACCAGGCGATGGTCTCGCGCAAGCCATCCTCGAAGGAAGTGCGCGCGGTGAAGCCGAACAGGTCGCGAGCGCGAGAGGTATCTAACCCGCGGCGCGGCTGCCCGTTGGGCTTGCTGGTGTCCCACACGATCCGTCCATTGAAGCCCGTCAATCGAGAGATGAGCCCCGCCAGGTCGCGGATGCTGATCTCGTTGCCCGAGCCAATATTCACCGGCAAGGGGCCGCTGTAGGCTTCCGCAGCGCGGACAATGCCTTCGGCGGCATCGGCGGCATAGATGAACTCGCGGGTGGGGGAACCATCGCCCCACAAGGTGACCTCGTCGCACCCGGCTTGCTGCGCTTCGATGAACTTGCGGATCATGGCCGGGATGACGTGCGAGGTTTCCAGGTTGAAGTTGTCCCACGGGCCGTACAGGTTGACCGGCAGGAGGAAGATGGCATCGTAGCCGTACTGCTCGCGGTAGGTTTGCGCCTGCACCAGGAGCATCTTCTTGGCCAGCCCGTAAGGGGCATTGGTCTCTTCTGGATAGCCGTTCCACAAATCGTCTTCGCGGAAAGGCACCGGGGTGAACTTGGGATAGGCGCAGACCGTGCCAATGGCCACGAATTTGCCCACGCCGGTATGCCAGGCGCGGTGCATGAGCTGCACGCCCATCATCAGGTTGTCGTAGAAAAACTCAGCCGGGTGAGCGCGGTTGGCGCCGATGCCGCCCACCTTGGCCGCCAGGTGGATGATCACATCGGGGCGCGAATCGGCCAACATGCGGTCAATCGAAGCCGGATCTACCAGGTCGTACTTCTCGATGGTGGGGACAAAAATCTCGCTGGCCCCGCGGCGACGCAGTTCCGCCAGGATGAAACGTCCCAGAAAACCAGCGCCTCCGGTCACACATACCCGACGGTTTTGCCAGAAACCAGTGTTTTCCATAGCTATTCTCCGACCGTGTTTTCAGGATGATTTGGACGGGTTCCGTCCCACTCGATGAAAATCTTCATACCCTGGATATTCAAAAGGGGCGCCTGTGGACTGTTGGTCAACATCACCCCCCGCTCAAGGCAGGTCAACCGGCAAACTTCGGCCACATCCCCATCTCCCGCCAGGCGGACCTGGTTGAGACCGGCTTGTTCCACTTCATCCAGCGCCGCAATCATGCGCTGGCGAACCAGGCGGTATAGTTGGAAAGAGGTCTGAATATAATCGACTGTTAGACGGGCACGGAGAGCAAGCCCTTCGGGGGTGATGATGTAACGAAGTTTGCGACGTTCTGCCCGGCGAGCCTTGACGTATCCTTTTTCGATCAGGCGCTTGATATGCCAGTTAATCGTTCCGACTGCGACGCCCAAGTGGGCAGCCAGGCTGGCCTGGGTGGCGTCCGGATCCTGCTCGATGCGCTCTAAGATGATCAGATCTCGATCAGTGTCGGGTTGGATACTCATTTTACCTTTCAATATTCAACGGCTGAATTATAAACTCCGGGCCATGATTGGTCAAGGTTGAAAACCAGCAAGCAACCTTAAAATATGTAGAAC
>JAEXTI010000572.1 GCA_023406965.1 Chloroflexota bacterium | reverse complement strand
TCAGAATGCCCGTGGGCAATATCCAACACCAGCACATCGGCGCCGGCCTCCACGCAAGCCACGGCGCGGTCGAGGTCGTCGGCGCGCACGCCCACCGCCACACCCACCATCAATCGCCCGCGCCCGTCTTTGGTGGCGTTGGGATGGTCTTCGATCTTGACGATATCCTGGGCGGTGATCAAACCGGTCACGCGACCGGCGGCATCGACCAGGGGTAGTTTTTCAATGCGGTGTTCATGGAGCAGGGCGCGGGCTGATTCTAGCGTCTCACCTTCCTGGGCGGTGATCAGGTTTTCGGCAGAGGTCATCACTGAACTTACGGACGCCTCGGGGTCTGGCGCCAAGAGCACATCGCGTGCCGTGACCATGCCTAGCAAGCGGTTTTCAGGGCTCACCACGATCAGCCCGCCGACCTCGGCTTCGGCCATCATCGCACGCGCCTCGCGCACGGTCGCATCCGGCTGGATGGACAGGGGTTCTTCCACCACCATACTTTCGGCGCGCTTCACCCGCATGACCATTTCCACCTGTCGCTCAATGGACATGAAGCGGTGCAGAATACCTATTCCGCCTGCCCGTGCCATGGCAATGGCCATGCGTGTCTCGGTGACGGTGTCCATGTTGGCCGACACAATCGGCATTTGCAGGGTGATAGTCGAAGTCAGGCGAGCCGCCGTAGAAACATCTCTGCGACTGCGGATGTTGGAGCGACGCGGAACGAGCAGTACGTCGTCAAAGGTTAAACCGGGGTCTTTTCGGATTTTCATATTACCTCCTATGGGCATCGCATCGCATGGAAAACGTAGTGTTTTCCAATCAGAGTGATACCGTCTGATTTGATTCTAATATAAAATACCTGTATGTGCTCAACTTGTTTACCCCGGTCATTCTTTGCTCGCCCCACCCTGGAAGTGGCCCGCGGCTTGCTGGGCATGCGCCTGGTGCGCAACCTGAACGGGACGCGCCTTTCGGGTTGGATTGTGGAGACCGAGGCTTACATCGGCGAAACAGACCTCGCCTGCCACGCCCGCGCCGGGAAAACCCCGCGCACCGTGGTGATGTACGGCCCGCCTGGGCACGCCTACATTTATTTCACCTACGGCATACACTGGATGCTGAACACGGTCACCGAGGCGGAGGGCTTTCCGGCGGCGGTACTGCTGCGTGCCATCCAGCCGGTGGAAGGACTGGAAGAGATATCCGCCCGCCGGGCTGGCGTTCCCCCGGCCCACTGGACCGACGGTCCCGGCAAGCTGTGCCGGGCGTTGGGACTGGATGGGCGGCAAAACGGCCTGAGCCTGTGCGACCCCTCCGGTGAGTTATATATCGAAACAGGTCCCGGTGTGCCGGATACGGAGGTGCGCGTTGGGCCGCGGGTGGGCATTCAAAGCACCCCAGAGCCCTGGCGCAGCATGCCGTGGAGATTTCGAGCGCAATTCCGCCCCGGATGTGGTATAAACGAGGTTTGAACGGGAGGGTCTATGTTCCGAAAACCACAAACCCCATCTGCCGCAGCCGTCACGCCCACCGAGCGAGTTACCTCGGTGTTGGGGCCGGGGATTGTCTGGAAAGGCAACCTGCGCGGCAGCGGCGGGGTGCGCATTGAAGGCGCGTTTGAAGGCGATATCACTGTGCGCGGGTTGATCGTGATTGGCGAAACCGGGCGGGTGATTTGCGAAATGCTCAAAGCCAACACCGTGGTGGTCGCCGGCACAGTCAACGGCAGCATTACCGCTGAAAAGCTCGAAATCCGCGGCACGGGCCGCGTGTGGGGTGATGTTACCGTGGTATCACTAGCCACTGAGGAAGGCGCTTTTCTGCGCGGGCAAGTGCGCATGGAAGAGCACATCGAAGTGCAGGTGGAAAGCGACATCGAACTCACCCAACCGACCCAACCTCCCGTTGAAGGAACTAACGAAGAATGATCACTCAATATACTCCGTATCTGGCAGAATGGTTGGGGGTGGTGGCGGTGGTGTGGCTGTTTTCGCTTGCCCCCAAACTGCGCCAGCCCCGTTTGGGCTTTAAGTATCCGCGCCGCGACGGACTGGTGGCGCTGGCGCTGTTTGTGCTGATCGTGGTGTTTTCCTTCGCGGTGTACTCCGGGCAGATCGGCCAGCGCTTCACGGATTCGCTAACCGTTCCCACCCTTGTCGAACCCCTGCTGCGCCCGCTGATCCTGGCGTTGGTGTGCTTGCTGCCCTTTGTCATCACCCTCATCATCCGCGGGCAGCCCATCCGCAGCATTGGCTGGGGAAGCGCCACGCTGCGCCCAGCCATGTATATCGGCATCCTGCTGGCCCTGCTGACCATCTTCCTGCGCAATCGTGTCATGGATGTATTGGCTGGGCCTTCTACCGACCAGATTACCTGTCTCCTCTTTGCGTTGGGGATCACCCTGGCCGAAGAGACCGTTTTCCGCGGCTTCATCCAACCGCGCCTTTCTTGGTGGCTGGGCGACATCCGCGGCTGGATCCTGACCTCGGTCATGTTCGCGGTGTGGCGCTTCCCGGCCCTGCTGGGCACCGAAGACCTGCCCGCCCTGCTGCTTGGGCTGGCCTTCTTGCTCATCCAGGGTCTTCTGGCAGGCTGGATCATGCGCCGGGCCAACCACGCCGCAGCGCCCGCTCTTTATCGCGCCGTCTCGATGTGGATGAACATCTTCATTTAGACGATGCGTTTCGATCGGCTCTTTACCCGCACCCAGCGCGAAACGCCCGCCGGATTGGACCTGGAGGGGCAGCAATTCCTGGCGCGAGCGGGGTATTTTCAAGCTTTGATCGGCGGGCGAGCAGCGCTGCTGCCGCTGGGCAAGCTCGCCCTGGATCGGCTGACCAGCCAGATTGCCGCCGCGCTGCAAGAACTGGGCGGCATGGAAGTCAGCTTTGCCGGTGATGGCCTGTCGGGCTTGAGCGAAATCTGCCGCGCTCACCTGCGCTCGCACCGCCAACTGCCCGCGCTGCTGTACCGCCGCGCCCAATGGGAGGATGCTGTCCCCCGCCGGGGGAACGGCTTGCTTTCGGCTCGCTCTCGCGAGGTACTGGAAGTCTTTCACTTAAACAGCGCCTCAGACGAGGTGGAAAACCTGAGCGAGGATTTGTCGATGGCCCTGCTCGGGCCGCTGGCAGCGATGGGCGTGCCCCTGCAAGGTGGACTGGGCGACTGCGGTCCTGGCGGCGAGACGGCTCATAATTGGCTGTGGGCTCATCCAGCCGGGGATGATAGCCTGCTGTACTGCGCGGATTGCGGCTATGCCGCCGCCCCTGCCGCGGCTGCCTTTGGACGGGCGCCTGCCGTGTCCGAGGCAGTTTTGCCGGTCGAAAAAGTCGCCACTCCCGAATGCAAAACCATCGCGGAGTTGGCGCGCTTCTTGCAAATCTCTGAATCAAGGACCGCCAAGGCGGTTTTCTTGACAGCGCTCTTTAACAACCCAGACCAACCCCCGCGTGAAGAACTGATCTTTGCCGTGGTGCGCGGTGACCGTGACGTGAACGAAGCCGCCCTGCGCCGCCTGACCGGCTGCGACCGTCTTCAGCCCGCCAGCGAGGATAGCATCCGCGCTTGCGGCGCTGTGCCCGGCTACGCCTCGCCGGTGGGCCTTAAGAACGTCAGGGTGATCGTGGACAGCGAGATTCCCGCCTCGCCCAACCTGGTTTCGGGCGCTAACGAGGCGGGCTATCACCTGCTCAACGTCAACTTTGGGCGCGATTACAGCGCCGATCTCATTGCCGACATCGCCCTGGCCCAGCCGGGCATGCCCTGCCCCGAGTGCAGCGCGAGCCTCTCGGATCAAGCCGGCTTCAACCTGATCAGCAGCCGGCGAATGAGCGCAGATTTTGCCCTGGCGCACGAGCTGAACTACCTGGATGAAAACAGTCGCCCGCTGCCGCTGCGCGTGGAAATCCACCGCCTGGACCTCAGCCGCCTGCTGGGCTGCCTGGCCGAACTGAACCACGACACTTTCGGTTTGCGCCTGCCAGATGGCGCTGCGCCTTATCCCGTTCACCTGGTGATTTTGCCCGGAAAAGACGGCTTTGCCCTGGCTGCCGGGCTGAGCCTGGAAGCCACGCTGCAAGCCGCCGGATTGGAAACGCTGACCGATGAACGCGCCGAAAGCCCCGGCGTCAAATTCAACGACGCCGATTTGATCGGCCTGCCGCTGCGCATCACGGGGGGCGAGCGCTCGCTCAAACAGGGCGGCGTGGAGCTGCGCCGCCGCGGCGAGGCGCAAGGGCGCATCGTGCCGCTGGATGAAATTGTTGCCGCAGTGCAAGCCGAACTGCGCGCGTAGGGTACGTCT
>JAEXTI010000557.1 GCA_023406965.1 Chloroflexota bacterium | reverse complement strand
TCGCCGCCGGGCGCGCTTCGGTGTGGAGCACGTCCACAACCTGCCAGCCTTGTTCCTCAAAAAACGAGAGATTGCTCATTGGAATAATACCATTTTACGTCATTTCCCTTCCCAGTACCACTACAGTGACGTCATCTTCTTGTGTGCCGCCAGAGAACTCGCGCAGCGCATCCGTCAATTGCACTCGCACCTCATAAGGCGACAGCCCGCGCAGGGCTTCGGCCTTTTGTTTCAGCCGTTCCATGCCAAAGGTTTCCCCTCCACCATTCGATGCATCGGTCAACCCGTCGCTGTAGATCACCACGAAATCGCCCGGCTCCATCTCCACGCTTGCCTGTCCATACTCCGCCTCTTCCACCGCCCCCACCGCCATCCCGGTGCGTGTCAAGAACTGCGACGGCCGCTGCGGGTCGGCCCGCACCACCAGCGGTGGCGGGTGCCCGCCGTTGCCGTACGCCAGGCTCGTTCCGTTTGGCTCCACCAGCGCGTAAACAACCGTCACAAACAAATCCGAACTGGTGTCTTCCAGAATTCGCTGGTTCAGTGATTGCAGCGCGGAGGCCGGTTCGGGATGATTGCCCAACACATGGCTGCGTAGATAAGCCCGGCTCAACGCCATATACAGCGCCGCGCCCACGCCCTTATCCGCCACATCCGCCACCACAATCCCCACCCGCCCATCCGGCAAGGCGATAAAATCAAAGAAATCACCCGAGGTGTCGCGTGCCGAAATCAACATGGCTGAGAGCCCCCAACCGGCCACCTGCGGAAAATGATCGGGTATAAAGCTGCCTTGGATCTCCCCGGCCAGGCGCAGCTCTTGTTCCAACCGTTGGTGCGCGCTGGTTTGCTGGTTGATCTTCGCCCGCCGCAGCGCCAGCGCCACCTGATCCGATAGTGTCTGCAAAATCGGCAGGTAAATCTGGAACAGGCGCCGGTCGATGTATCCGCGGGTGGAAATCGACAGGTAGATGCCCCCAATCAACTCACGGGTATCTTCATCCACAATCATCGCCAGCGCCGTGCAGCGCTCGGCTGCCCGCCCGCCCCACGGCAAAGGCGTTCCTTCTGGAAAATTATAGTTGCCAGGGTTCTCTTGCAGCCAATTCCATGTCTCCTGGGGCACCGCCTCAAACTGCGCCGGCTCGTGCACCACTACCCGGTCGGGGAACAGCCTGATCTCCAACCGCCCTGGAATATACAGCGAGTGATCGGCAATCCGCGCCTGGATCATCGCCAGTTGTGCCTCCTCTTCAGGCACAGCCGTCAGCAGCCCCCGGCTGAGCGTCTCCAACCCTTCCAGAAGGCGAGCTTGCTGCTGGCTGCGCAAGGCCATTTGGCTCAGGCGATGCGCCAAAAAACTCACCACCAGCAGCCCGGTCATCAAGAACAGGAACATCCAAATGTTATGGTCGCCATAAAGGCCCACCGCCAGCACGGCGAACGGCTGTCCCGAAGCCATCAGCGCCGTGGTCACCGATTGGAAGCGCAGGAAGTGCAGCGGCTTGATGCGCGGGTCGATCCAGCGCAACAGGTATAGCATCAGTAGCAAGAATGGCAGCGTCAACAACTGCCCTAGCAGAAAGCGCCCCAGCGTGGCCAGCAACCCCGCCCAAATGACCTTCGGCAGGTATAACCCCGGGAACGGCACCCATCCCCCCAACGACCGGTACATCCACAACCCCGCCAGACAGGTTACGGTCGTTTCCACCAGTGAAAGCGCTTCGTTCCTCGCCAGGGTCCAGCGCCCCGAGGGCATTTGTTCGCGCCGCCACCCCGAAACGAACCGGGCTATGCCCGAGATCACCCCCAGCCACAAGCCCACCGGCCCCAGCAACAGCGCCGCGGTCCAAATCAACACCGCCTCCAGCGAGCTGGCCACGTCCGAGATCGCCCCCGGGCGCAATTCGGCCACCACAAAGAAGGACAGGCGATTGAACGGGTACAGCAACAACAGCAGTGCCAGCGTCAGCGGCCACTGCTCAAGCAAAATCTCCCAGCGGCTCGCCGCCGCCAACCAGATCAGTCCGGCCACAGCCAGTGGGATGGCATAGAGGGCGCCAAGAATGTCGCCGGCGGCAATCGCCCGGCGCTGCTGGGGCAAGGCGTCAAATTCCGGCCAGATTGGCCGGCAAAATGCCTCCAGGCGCTGGTACATCACTCCTACTGGGTTTTCCCCGCCCAATGATCGATCAGGCGGATATAGAACTGCACCATTTTCGCCAGCCCCTCCACGGAAATGCGTTCATTGGTCCCGTGAACGGTCTTCAAATCCTCCTCCGTCATCAAGTACGGCGAGAAGCGGTACACATTTTCACACACTGTCGTGTAATAGCGCGAGTCGGTTGCCCCCACCACCAGGTAAGGCGCTGGAGCCGCATCGGGGAACACCTCACCGATCGCCTGAACCAATGCCTGATACGGCTCGGCTTCCGTAGAAGAAACCGGCGAAGCCTCCCACCGTCCCGCCTCCGGGATATGCAGTTGGATGCCATCGTTATCGATCACCTTGCGCGCGTGCGCGACCACATCCGCAATCCGGTCGCCCGGCATCAGGCGGAAGTTAACGGTCGCCTTCACTTGCGAAGGCAGGATGTTGTCCTTCACCCCGCCGTTGATCATGGTCACCGCCGAGGTGGTGCGCATCATGGCGTTGGTGCTGGCTTTCGCTGCCATCTTCTTCTGAATGGTTTTTCCCAACAGCCAGGTGTTGGCAAAGGCCATGCGCAGCCCAAACGACATATACCCGCCCAGATTCTGGAACATTGCATACACCATCTCCGGTTTGACCGGCATCGGCTGGCTCTCAAGGCGGTTGATCGCCTGAGACATCACGCCAATCGCCGTATGCGCCGGCGGCATGGACGAATGCCCGCCCTTGGCTTCCACTTGCATCTCCAACGAAAGGTAACCCTTCTCGGTCACCCCAATCAGCGCCACAGGCAGATTCACACCCGGCACCATCCCGCGCTCCACAATCGAGCCGCCTTCATCCATCACTGCCGCCAGCTTCACCCCCTGCGATTGCAGCCGCCCGGCCATTTGCGAGGCGCCCTGCATCCCGCTGACCTCTTCGTCATGTCCAAAGGCCAGGTAAATCGTCCGCTCTGGTTGGTAACCTTTGCGCAGCAAATGCTCCACGGCCTCCAGCGGGGTGATAACCATGCATTTCACATCCAACGCGCCCCGTCCCCAAACATACCCGCCGCCGATGAACCCGCTGAAGGGCCCCTGTTTCCACTCATCCTTCGTTACCGGGTCTACGGGCACCACGTCCATGTGTGCCGCGAACAACACCGGCTCCAACTCCGGATCGCGCCCCTTCCAGGTATAGAGCAAGCTGTGCCGGTTTACTACTTCCACCTGCAAGGTGCTGTGTACGCGCGGGTACATGCGCTTCAATTCGTGGTGCAGGTCTTGAAAGGGCTTGGGGTCAACCTTCGTCCGGTCCAAATCCGACACCGTCGGGAAGCGGATCGCCGCCGCCAAATGCTCGGCGACAATATTATCATCCACCTCGTCCAACTCCACCGGCTGGATCGGAGCGGGGGCTTTGCCATACACGATCGTGCGGGCCAACACAAATGCCAACACGAAAAGCAGCACCACCACCACAACGATCAGGATACTTGCCAGAATATTTTCCATAGGATCCTCCAGCCCGAAAACTTAATAATCTGCCGACTCGTAGATCTGCTCGAATTCCGCCTGGAACGCGCGCGCCAGTTCTTCATCATAAACCACCACCAGGTTCTCGTCGTTGCGGATATTCGCGCTGCGCGTGAAATTGAACGAACCGAAAATGACAATCTCGCTGTCAATCACAATCACCTTATGGTGCATCAAGCCTTCAATGCTGTCCACGCGCACATCCAGCCCGTCATCCAGTAAAACCGGGCACTCCGCCCCTGTTCCATTCACCTGCTCCGCGTCGCACACAACACGTACGTCCAACCCACGAGCCGCGCCAGATTTCAACG
>JAEXTI010000437.1 GCA_023406965.1 Chloroflexota bacterium | reverse complement strand
GGGCAGCAGCCACAGGGCTGCCCGCCCCAGCTTAGCGAAGAACGGTCTCATCCCAGGCCTGGATCCAGTTCTCCCGGTTGGCCGCCACGTCCGCCGGGTTCAAGGCGGCCGGCTGCACGGCGGTCTGTGCATATTTCAAGAACTCTTCCGGCAGTTGCGCCTGCCCGTTCACCGGGTAGACGAACATCTGCATGGGCACATCCTCCTGGAAATCCGTGGAGAGCATAAAATCGACAAACTTTTCGGCCAGGTCGCGCTGTTTTGTGCCTTGCAGGATGCCCACAAACTCAATCTGTCTGAAGCAAGTACCCGGCGCCACGATCGAAGCGGTCGGCGCGTCGTCCAGCGGCTGCTCGGCAAAGATCACCTCCGCCGCCGGGCTGGACGCGTAAGACACCACCATCGGCTGCGGCCCCTGGCCGGATGAACCGCTGAAGTTGCTGTAGTAAGCCGTTTCCCAATCATTGACCACCACCAGCCCGTTGTCGCGCAAAGCCGCCCAATAATCCGTGAAACCCTCCGGCCCATACTGCGCCACCGTCGCCAACAGGAAAGCCAGTCCCGGCGATGAAGTGGCCGGGTTCTCCACCGCCAGCAGGCCCTTATATTCCGGCTTGAGCAAATCGTCCAGCGAGCCCGGCACCGCCAGGCCCTGCTCGGCAAAATAGGCTTTATCGTAGTTGATGCACACGTCGCCGTAATCCACCGGCAAAGCCCGGTTGGAATCATCCAGCCGGAAAGCCGCGTCGATCTCTGCCAGCAAGGGGGACTCGTAAACATCGAAGAGATCTTCCTCCAACGCCCGAGACAGGAAGGTGTTGTCCACGCCGTAGAACACATCGGCGCTGGGTGATTTCTTGGTCAAAATGGCCCGGTTGAGGGCCGAGCCGGTATCGCCGCTGGGCAAGAAAGTCAGTTTGGCGTTGTGCTCGGCTTCAAACTGCGCCACCAGCGCCTCGCTGATGGCAAACGAGTCGTGTGTCATCACCACCAGTTCTGCCGGGCCTGCGGGCGCCTTGGGCCCGGCGCATGCAGCCAAGAGCAATACCGCTAAAGAACTCAGTACGATCCGTGACATTGTCTTCATATCGAAATCCTCCATTATTTTTTCGGGGCCTCATACTATATATTGGCCCGAGTTATTTCTACAACCACAGTTCCTCATTCCGGTAGGGTCGGCGGTTTCCGCGCCCAGATTGGAATGATTCATAGCAGGCCAGGAAAACCGGCCCTTACGCCTCCCCGCCCAGGCGATGAATACACAGCAGCACGCCTTTCTCCAGGCGTACCTCCGCTTGCTCGCCGAGCATTTCATTGCTGATCCCTCGGCTGCGCTCCGGCAGCAAGGTTTCGCCGCGCAGCGGGTAGCGCAGCCCCGTGGTGCGAATACTCTCCGCCGGTCCAAACAGCGGCAGCAGCGAGACAATCTCCCCCGCCTGTCCATGGATTACCCCTACCTCGCGGATCAAGAAGGCTTCCTCGCGCCCGTCGTGCAGGCGCGCGTCCACCCCCGCCAGCTCCGGCAGCGCCAGCAGAAAAACATTAGCCAGGGTTTGGTCCAACCGCCCGCCCAATGCCGCCGCAATGAAGATCTGCCCGTAACCCCGCCGGACTGTCTCCAGCAAGGCCAGTTCCAGGTCGGTTTCATCCTTCTCCGCCGGAAATTTTAGGATCTCACTACCCACTTCCCGTAGTGCCAGCACCTCATCAGCAGACAGTGAATCCAGGTCGCCTACCACCAACACCGGCGTCAATCCCAATGCCGCCAGGCGCCGCGCTCCTCCATCCGCCGCCACAAGAAAGTCGCCCGGCTCGATCAAGGATCGCGCCTCAGCCGGATCGACCAACTCTCCGTTCGCAAAAATAATCGCCCGTCGTTTGTGCATCAAAAACACCCTCCGCCGGGGGAGGGTGCGCCGATTCACGTCATTCCTTTCCCTCCGCCGGCATTACCCGGATCAGGTTTTGTGGGTCGAGGGCCGTCAGCCCTCCTCTCAGCCCGGTCGGTCCGGGCTCCCCATTCAGTTGTGCTCACATTGTAATAGATTGCCAGGTGAAAATCAACCCATGCGCCTGGCTAAATTAACTACCGCACGCGCCGCTTCCACTCCTCCTTCAACTGCATCTGGCGCGGGCTTTCACCTTGCCCCAGCGTGAGGAAATCGATCAGCAAGCGGTTAAACTTGCTGCCTTCATCCAGCATGGGGAAGTGCCCCGACTGCTCAAAGAGAATACCGTGAGTTTGTTCCGGCAGCCCCGCTACCACGTCCAGGTCCGGAACGGTCACCGCCGGGTCGTTCAAGCCGCTCACCAGCAGGCAAGCATTCTGCAGCTTGGCGCTGGCTTCGCGCACTTCCGGCAGGCTCAACCCCTGCATCGAGGCAGCAATGGCCTGCGGATCGGTTTTGGGCGCGTCTCCGCGCACCGGTTCGGTTTGCGGCGTCTTCTCCAGCAGCCAATCAGCCAGTTCCAGCGGAGCGCCACTGCGCAAGCGCGGGTTCACGCTGGCTTCGGTCAGCGGATACGAAATCGCCATCACCCGGTCGACAACGGTAGGATTGCGCAGCGCCGCCATCACCGAGACAACCGCCCCCAGCCCATGCCCGATCAACGCCACGCGCCCAATACCCATTTGATCGAGGAATTGCTCAATCAACTTCACTTGCAAGTCCAGCGAATAGCGGTCGGCGGCCTTGGCTGAATCGCCAAAGCCCCACAGGTCCAACGCATAAGCGCGGTAACCGACCGATGCAGCCTGCATCACCGGGATCCAATAGCGCCACGACCCAACCCAGCCATGCACGAAAATCAACGGCCTTCCCCGGCCGAGGACTTCATAATGCAAGATCTGGTTTTCGATCAGTACGGCGCTCATTCGATCACAGGTTTCCTATTTCTTCCCGTATTTTTGCAGCAGCTCGTTCACGCGTTCGCTCAGTTCCATGGGCGCAAACGGTTTCAGCAAGTACTCACTGGCTCCGGCGCTCAACCCGGTCTGGATCTCGTTCTCCTGCCCCTTGGCCGACAGAAACACCACCGGGATGTTCGCGATGGCCGGATCCGCCTTCATGGCCGCGCAGGCTTCATAGCCGGTCATGCGGGGCATGCGCACATCCATCAGGATGATATCCGGCATGACCTCTTTGGCAGCTTCCACGGCTTCAGCGCCGTTGGTGACCGCCACAATCTCATGCCCTGCGAAACGCAAGGTGAACGTCACCAGGTCGCGAATATCGGGCTCATCTTCAGCAATTAATATTTTTGCCATTTTTGGCCTCACTCTCCACTTGTGTAAACCGGCAGGGTGAAGGAGAATGTACTTCCCTCTCCCCGAACACCGTTACTCTTGAACCAAATCCGGCCATTGTGCATATTCACAATCGTCCGGGCAATCGACAAACCCAGGCCGGTTCCAGCCGAAGCCAGCACCAGAGGGTCCTCGCCGCGGTAGAAGCGCTCAAAGATGCGCGTCTGCTCTTCCGCGCCAATCCCAATACCGTTATCAATCACATCCACCTGCAATTCTTCACCTTCGTCGGTAATGCGCACCCGCACCAGGCTTCCGGCAGGTGAATAATTGTAACCATTGCTGACCAGGTTGCCTAACACCTGACGAATACGTTCCACATCGCCCATCACCACCGGCGGCTCCACCGGGCACTCCAGCTTAAAGGTCATGCCCTTGTTCTCTTCGCGCGCCCGGCGTTCCAGGTCCAAGATCACGTCTTCGGCCAGCTCGCGCAGGTTCAACTGCTGCAGGTTCAGCGTTACCCGCCCCGACTCAATGCGCGAAATATCCAGCAGGTCGTTGACCAGCACACCCAGGCGTTCGGTGTTCGATTTGACGATGCCCAGGAAATGCTTTTGCTGATCGGTGATCTGCCCCGCCGCCCCCATCAACATGATCTCCACATACCCCTTGATGGACGTCATCGGGGTGCGCAACTCATGGCTCACGTTAGCCACAAACTCGGACTTCAAGCGGTCCACCTGCACCTGATGCGTGATGTCGCGGAAAATAGAAACCGTACCCAGGAACTGTGAGCGGTAGAATACCGGCGCAAGGTGCACGGCAATGACCAGCCCATTGTCCAGCTCAAATTCATCGGCAAACGTCTCGCCGTCATATTCGGCCGGTGCTTCTGACCAATTGCGAATGGTGCGCATCCAGGCCGAGCCCGATTTGCCAAACAAACCGGCAAACAATTCCAGCGGCTGTCCGATCAAATCATTGCCACGCAGTTCCAGGATGGTCTCGGCAGACTTGATGAACAGGTTGATCCGTCCTTGATCATCGGTCACCACCACCCCATCTGCCACTGCTTCCAGGATGGCAATCGAGCGGCTGGCCTCAATCTGCTGTTCCCGCAGCATGTTGCCCAGGTGCTCAGACTGATCACGGATCAGGTTGAACAATTCTGCATTGTTCAACGAAATGCCAATCTGCCGGGCAGTAGCCTCGACAAGGTTGATTTGATCGGTTTTGAAGTGGTCTTTCTCCCGGTGCATCATGATCAGCGCGCCCAGGGCGTCTTCACCCATCACCAGCGGCACTGCCAGCACGCTGTGGTACGCCGGAGCTTCATCACCCGCTGTCACCCAACGTTCGTCCTGAGTGATGTCATCCAACACCACCGCTTTGCGGTGCCGCGCAACCCACTTGGCAATTTCCCGTTCGAGGCCAAACGTGCGCCCGTTCTTTTC
>JAEXTI010000385.1 GCA_023406965.1 Chloroflexota bacterium | reverse complement strand
GGCCACCCCTTCAGAATTGGCTACCAAACGCAGCGACTCGAGCAGGCGGTCTTCTTCGCCTACCATCCAATCACCAGCCTGGCGAGCGGTGGCAACCAACTGGTTGAGGAAACGATCCTGTACGGACTCTAGCACCACCTGGCTGATCACATAGGCGGCGGCCAGGGCAAATAGCAGGGCCAGCAGCAGGTAAGGCAGGGTAATTTTCATGCGCATGGGCATGCGCACGGCGCCTGACCGCGGCGTTTCTTCCTTGCGAACGCGCACCGGCTGCGTGCCCTCGGTCAAGCGGGTCATGGCCTGCTCGATCCAGCGCGCCGAGAAGGGTTGGCGCAGGAACACTGTCACCCCGTTTTCGCGCACGATCATCTCGCGCTGCAAATCGGGGTACTTATTGGTGATAATCACGTTCATGCCGGGGTTTTGCGCGCGGGCGTTGCGCAAAAAGGTCTGCCAATCCTGGTTGGGGAAATGCAGATCCATCAGCATTAATTCGGGCTTGACTTGCTCCAACATACCGGCAGCCTGGCCCAATTCCCAGGCCTGCCAGACCTCATCGCCGCGCTGCTTGAAAAAGCGCACGAGCGGCTGTGTGGAACGCATATCCGATTGGACTAATAATACGCGCATGAAGACTCGGGGTTCTCCTCGTCTTCCTATTATAAAAAGTAAAGTGTTTGTTTTGCTTTACAATTCGGCAAGGAATCGATGAAAACCGCCCAGAATGAGTGAAGTGGCCTCAAAACACATCTAGCGGGGCGCTTCGCGCCCCGCTAGATGTGTTTTGGGGTTGTTTTACCCTAAATATTCACGGAGGTGGCGGCTGCGAGTGGGGTGGCGCAGCTTGCGCAGCGCTTTGGCCTCAATCTGGCGGATGCGCTCGCGGGTCACATTAAAGTAGCGGCTGACCTCTTCAAGAGTGTGGTCTTTACCGTCGATCAACCCGAAACGCAATTCCAGCACCTGGCGCTCGCGTTCAGAAAGCGCCCCCAGCGCCGACTGCACCTGCTCGCGCAGCATCTCGCGGGCAGCAGCATCCATCGGCTCCAGCGCGTCGTCATCTTCGATGAAATCGCCTAACTGGCTGCTTTCTTCGTCGCCCACCGGGCGCTCTAAAGAAACAGGCTCTTCCGCCGACTGCAAAATGCGCTGAACTTTGGCTGTCGCCCAAATCCAGCGGCGCTGCACCTCGGCATCCACGGGCGTGCCGCTCTCACGGGCGGTGAGAATGGCCTTGGTGTCTTCGTCACCCAACAGACCTGCTTCAAGGGCCAGTTCTTCGATGGTTGGCTCGCGCCCCAACTGCTGCACCATCGAGCGCTGCACGCGCAATAAGCGGGTGATGGCCTCAAACAGGTGTACCGGAATACGAATGGTGCGGGCCTGCTCGGCGATGTAGCGGCTGATCGACTGGCGAATCCACCAGGTTGCATAGGTGCTAAACTTGAACCCGCG
The DNA here is from genome assembly GCA_023406965.1 of Chloroflexota bacterium. The sequence goes on along the minus strand of JAEXTI010000385.1, from coordinate 1,201 downwards.
GGTGGTGTCGAACTTGATTACGGCACGCAGCAGGCCCAGATTTCCTTCTTGAATCAAATCCAGGAACGAGATTCCACGCCCCAGGTAACGCTTGGCGATGCTGACCACCAGGCGCAGATTGGCGCGAATGAGCGTGTTGTTAGCGTCTTCCGAGCGGCGGGAAACACCTTCTAGCTCGGCAGCCAATTCGGCTTCGCTGCCCAGTAAATTGCTAAAGAATTCTGCTTCAGGCAGTGTATTACTCTTGCGTAAATCGATCATCAAGCGCTCGGCCAGATCGGGCGGCAAAAGATACAGGCACAGGAATACAATAAAAGCCTGCCGTACCAACCCGTCCCACATCGTATCCTTGCCCCACTGGCCGTTATCCAGATAGGTGCGCAGGTAAGAGGGCTCATCGGCCTGCCACTTCTGGCGCAGCATTTGCGCTTCGGCCAGCACCAGGCTCAAATCCGGCACATCATTTTGTTGAAGGTTACGGGCGTCTTCCAGAAGCCGGCCCCAGGAGGTGATCATCTCGCGAGCCACCATGCTGTACAGAGCATGATTCCGACCACTCGGCGAGGTGACGTGTTTGGCCAGGTTTTCAACAAGGCGCTGTGCTTCAATGCGCGCAGCCAGGCGGAACTCAGAATCGGCATCCAGAAGATTGATCTGGCCGATTTCTTTCAAATACAGACGGACGGGATCTTCGGAAAGCTCGACGGATACCGATGATGTATCGATCAAATCCAGGGGCTCTTCGAGGTTCAGGTCAACCCATTCTTCCGGGTTCGCTTCCACCACGAGTTCTTCAGGTTCGTCTTTTTCGAGGAAACCATCCTCATCGGCGGCCAATCGCTGGGTGGATTTGGCCGATTGGGTCGGAGTCTGGCGCGAACGCGTTGTGCGCGCAGTTCGCGCCGGTTCTTTGGCAGTGGTTCGTCTCGCGGTGGTGGGCGTAGTTTTTGTAGGGGCGGTCTTCTTCGGCGGCATTGGTTAAATATACCACAATTGAAAAAATGTCTACTTCTAATGTCAAGTGCTTTTTTGAAAACTGGTAACTACCTTGACAATGTCACATTGGACTAATCGTCACATGGTATGGCTTTGATCGGCGGGCTAAAGCCCTTCCTCAGTACAACGAAGTCCCTTCGGGACTGGTTTCTTGAGCCCGTAAGGGCTTTGACGTACTGAGCAGGGGCTTCAGCCCCGCGATTTG